>CP082942.1:2826532-3140591 GCA_019933195.1 Clostridium sporogenes | reverse complement strand
CTGACTGGCTACCATGGTTGCTGCTTTTTTACTCATCTCTTCATAATTATCAACTACTATAATTCTCATTAAAATACACCCCATTAAAAATTAATTTTATATTTTACTAAATTAATAGCTAATTTTATCTAATACTCTAAAACATAAAATTTTAGAGTAAATAATATATTTAAACAATTACCATATCTACATTCATTCCTATTTTTCATAAGAAGTGTCTGTTTAATATTTGTTACCCTAATATTAATATTTATTTTTTATAAACAATATCTCCCTCAGCAATTGTCATACTAATGTTAATATCTTTATCAAAAATAACAATATCAGCATCTTTTCCTTTTTCAATGCTTCCTTTTTTATCATATATATTAATATCTTTGGCTGGATTAATTGTTACCATAGATATAACTTCACATAGAGAAGCTTCTATATTATTTTTCATATACTTAACTGCATTATCCAAAGTCAAAACACTTCCTGCTAAAGTATTATCTTCTAACCTAGCAGAACCATTATTTACAATAACTTTCTGTCTTCCTAATTCCCATATACCATTTTTCATGCATCCAGCTCTCATTGAATCTGTAATTAAAATAATCTTATCCTTACCTTTAATTTTAGTAAGAGCATTAATAGCCCCCTGGTGAACATGAATATTATCCGCTATAAGTTCACAATATATATCAGTATTCATAATAGCACCTACTATTCCTGGTTTTCTATGATATAAAGGAGTCATAGCATTAAAAGTATGTGTGGCACGACTTATTCCATTATCTATGGATTCTATTGCTTGTTCATATGTTGCATCTGAATGACCTATGGATAAAACTATATTTGTATTTTCCTTGATATCCTTTAAAAACTTAAAATTTTCATCCATCTCTGGAGCTAAAGTAATTATTTTTATCACATCTTCATATCCATTAATGAAATCAAAGCTTGGATTTTGTATAAAGTCTTCTTTTTGAGCACCTTTATATTTTGGATTAATAAAAGGCCCTTCTAAATGTGCTCCCAAAACCTTGGCGCCACAAAATTTCATACCCATAGCTTGTTTTATAACATCTAAAGCTTTATATATCTCATCTTTGTCCATAGTCATAGTAGTTGGTAAAAATGATGTTACTCCTCTTTTAGCTATAGTGCTACTTATAACTTTTATAGCATCTAAATCTCCATCCATAACATCCCTTCCACCTGAACCATGTATATGAACATCTATAAATCCCGAAGAAACATATAATTCCTTAGCATCAATAATTTCAACATCCTCATTTAAGTTCACATTTTCTTTATCTAATATATTTACTATTTTTTCTTCAAATAGTAAGACCTTATCTTCCAATATTTTGTTTTCAACTATAATCTTTCCGTTAACTATAGCTTTCATATTAATCACTCCATATCTAAAAATACTCACTTATTATTTATATACTTAGTATTATTTAAGAGCTTATATAAATTCTTACGAACTTATTTATTATAATAATATTTAAACTATTCTTAATAATATCTAATAAGTATTAATCCATTACTTAAAAACTAGCTCATACTTATATATATCACTTCTATAAATTGCTTTTGTATACTCTATTGGTACTTCATTTTTTATATAAGTAGTTCTTCTAAACATTAAAGCTAAGGCATTTTCATCTTGATTTAAGAGCTCACACTCATCTTCATTTAAAATTATGGGCTCTATTGTTTGTTTTGCCTTTTTAGGGAAATAATTATATTTATTTTTAAAAGTTTCATATAAAGATTTTCCCTCTATAGTTTGTCTATCCATATCATTGCATAAATAATGTGGTACCCAAACATTCTCTATGGCTACTGGTTCTCCTTCAGCTATTCTAAGTCTACTTATTTCAATAACTTTATTGTTATCATCTGATAAATTTAAGATGGATTTTATCCTCTTTGTAGCTTTCTTTATGTTAAAAAATAAAATTCTAGTTTCTGTCTTTATTCCTTTATCTTGCATTATTTCACTAAAACTCTTTAAACCAGCTATTTCTTTATTTTGCTTAGGTTTAGCAACAAAAGTCCCTTTTCCTTGTTCTCTATATAATAAACCTTCATTAACTAAAGACATTATGGCCTTATTTACTGTCATTCTGCTAACACCTTGAATTATACAAAGTTCCCTTTCTGTAGGTACAGCATCTCCAGGCTTTAATTCTTCATTTTCTATCATCTCTTGTAATATCTCTTTAATTTGGTAATGAAGAGGTATTGGACTTTCTTTAGAAACAATTTTCATCCTATCACTGATCCCTTCTTTGTTCATCTAAACCTATATCATATTAATTTTCTCATTTATTCATATGATAATTTTTTCTTTATTTTTAATTTAAATTTGTACTTTATTAGAATATATCTATTTTAATAAAGTTAATAATTAATTTAACTTTTATTCTAAACATTATTATATCATCATATTGTTATATTGTATACACCAATTTCTCTTGAAAAATATTTTGCTGGCTTTTATACTATACTATAAGGAGAATTTTAATATAAAAAAATTTATTTTTATACGCAATTTATCTATATTTTGGAGGAAGTGTAATGAATTATTCACAAAAGGATTGTTATGAAGTTATAAAAGTATTTAATAATAATGTGTTACTGGTACAAGAAAATAACGATGAAAAAATTCTTTTTAGTAAAGGAATTGGTTTTGGAAAACATCCTGGAGATACTGTACCTTTCAATATAAAAATTGACAAGATGTTTACTATAGAAAATCAAAATAATTTTAATAATTTTAAATCTTTAATGTCAAATGTAGATACTAAAATTATAGGCTTATGTGAAGAAATAATCTCTATGATTGCTGACGAATTAAAAGAATCTTTAGACGAAAAAATACATATATCTTTAACTGATCATATATCCTATAGTATAAAAAGACTTATGAAAAATGACTGCATAGAAAATCCTTTTTTAGTAGAAACGGAAACTCTATATAAAAAAGAATTTTCTATAGCAAAAAAGGCAATAGAAATGTTGGAAGATAGACTAAACTTGACTATTCCTGATGAAGAGGCAGGTTTTATCGCTTTGCATATTCATTCTGCAAGAAACCAAGGAAAACTATCTAATACTATAAAGTATGCTTTTATTTCTAACACTATTGTAGAATTTCTTGAAGATGAATTAAAAATAGAAATAGATAAAAAATCTTTAGATTATGCTAGATTTTTAACTCACATAAGATTTGCAATAGAAAGAATTTTAAATAATACACCAATAAAAAATGAACTTTTAACTGCTATAAAAAAGCAATATAAAGTTTCATATAAGCTAGCAGGAAAAGTCAGTGAAATAATAGAAGATGAACTTTCTGTAGATGTACCTAAAGAAGAGATAGCCTATATTGCTATTCATATAGAAAAATTCAGAACTTCTTCTAAATAAAATTATACAAATAATCAATATGCTACTATATTTAATCAACATGTTGTTATTAAACTTAATTCTATATAAATTACTGATTTTATATAATTTTAAAATTATTGAATCAAAAATAATAGGCGTAATTAGTATATACAAACCATACTAATTTACGCCTTTACGCCTATTATAAATAAAAATTCAATTATAACATTACATAAATCTTATATATTACATTATATTTTCAGTAAATTATTTATTAGTATAAGTAATTACAATATCATTTTCAGACTCTACATTAAATCCTGTTTTATATTTAATATCTTTAACACCATTAGGGTCTGTTATCAAAACGGGAGTAATTAAACAATATCCTTGAGATTTAATAAAGTCTCTGTTTATCTTGATAATAGGATCCCCTACTTTAACTTTATCTCCTTCTTGTAGTAATCTTTCAAATCCTTCTCCATTCAAATTAACAGTATCAATACCAATATGAATTAAAAGCTCAACCCCATCTTTTAATGTAATACCTATAGCATGATTAGTTTTAAATATTAAAGATATTACTCCATCTGCTGGCGCCACAATAGTATCATTTTCACAGTCAATAGCTATACCATCTCCTGCTAACTTACGTGCAAATACTTCATCTGGTACTTCTGATAAATCTAATACTTTTCCTATAACTGGAGCAAATATATTTTTTTCTTTTTTTAAAAAATTAAACATTTTAAAACCTCCTAATATCTCTAGTGTATATACTATATAAAAATGTGTTATAAAATAATCCTTAATCAGTACTATATCCTTGAAAGTATACATAACATATAACTTCATTTTTATAAAAATTCAAACAAAAAAGCATAAGCCTTTTATAACTTATGCCTGATTTAACAGTTACACGTTTAATCACCAATATCAGTAGTATATAACTTACATTAGCTAATGTCAATATATTATATTTTCTTAAAATTATTAAGATATAATGTATTGACATTTTTATTTTAATATATTATATTTAATATATCGGCGTGCAACCAACGTTGGGCAAAAGCTGAAAAGGTTATCTATACCTTTTCAGCTTTTTTTGTTACAAATTTTAACTAGTTATTATATTAATAAATATATATTAAAAAAAATTCACCTTTATATTGACTAAAAATTTTTTACATTTGCATTATTAAAAAGCTTTTACTTAAGCAAATTCCATAATTAAAAAACTCCTAATATATATACAGCATATTGTGTTTAACCAAATATATCAATACGATATATTGATATATTTATATTTAAAAAGAAATTATGCAGTTTTTTCACTTAATAATAAATTTAATCTTAATAGTGTACAGATGTTTTTAAATACATCTTTTCAAATTAAATAAAAATATAGGAGGTATAAACATGGCAAAAAACAGTAAATTTTTATCAAAAATTCAGAAGTTAGGTAAATCTCTCATGACTCCCATTGCTGTATTGCCTGCTGCTGCTTTGCTTCTTAGATTAGGCCAAGCAGACATATGGAGTTGGACTGGTTCTTTACCAAGTGGTATTCCCTGGATGTCTTCAGCAGGTTCTGCAATTTTTGATAACTTATCCCTTATATTCGCTATCGGTATAGCTGTAGGATTAGCAGAAGAAAATAATGGAGTTGCTGCAATATCTGCTACTGTTGGTTATTTTGTACTAACAAATGTTGCTTCAAAATTTGATAGCACAATAGATATGGGAGTTCTATCAGGTATAATTATAGGTATACTATCTTCAACACTTTATAATAAGTATAAGGATATTAAACTTCCTGATTATTTAGGATTCTTTGGAGGTAAACGTTTTGTTCCAATTATAACTTCTTTATACTCTTTAGTACTAGGAATTATATTTGGATTTATATGGCCTCCAATTCAAAATGTTATAAATAACTTTGGTAATATGGTGGCTGGTGCTGGTGCTATTGGCGCATTTTTCTTTGGACTATTTAATAGACTTTTGATTCCAACTGGATTACACCATATTATGAACACAATATTTTGGTTTCAATTTGGTACTTTTAAAAATTCAGCAGGTAAAATTGCCAATGGAGATTTAAATAGGTTTTTCGCTGGTGACCCTACGGCTGGTACTTATATGACTGGATTCTTTGTAATAATGATGTTCGCTCTTCCAGCGGCTTGTTTTGCTATGATAAAAGCTGCTAAAGATGAAAATAAAAAAGCTGTTTCCGGTATGCTTTTAGGATTAGCATTTACTGCATTTCTTACAGGAGTTACTGAGCCAATAGAGTTTTCATTTATGTTTATTTCACCTGTTCTTTATGCAATACATGCTTTGCTAACTGGCATAGCTTTAGCTCTTACATCAATTTTAGGAATAAAATGTGGTTTTGGATTTTCTGCAAGTCTTATAGATTATGGTCTTAACTTTGGTATATCTACTAAGCCATTATTTATAATTCCAATAGGTTTAATATTTGCAGTAATATATTATTTCTTATTCTTATTCTTTATAAAAAAATTTGATTTGCCTACACCTGGAAGAGAATCAAATTCAGAAATCAATTCAAATGTTACTGTTGATAAGTCCAAAAAAAGTGGACATTCTAAATTAGAAGATAAAGCTAAAGAAATTCTCAAAGCTATAGGTGATTCTGAAAATATTGATTCTATAGATGCTTGTGTAACTAGAATAAGACTTGTTGTTTTTGATGGAAGTAAGATAGATGAAGCTAAGCTAAAAAATTTAGGTGCTAATGGGATTATGAAGCTTGATGACAAAAATGTTCAAATAGTAGTTGGTACTATTGCTGATCCTTTAGTATCTAAAATAAAGTTATTAATGAAAAAATAAATTACTTTACAACTTAATCTATATTCCTTATATAACTTAAAAGCCTACAAATATATGAATATTTATATTTGTAGGTTTTTATTTATAATAAATACATATCAATCTATGAATTCAAACAAATCTTCAGCCTACATCAAATAAATTAAAGTTTGCTTTCCATTTAATGTCAGAGATATTATTCGTAGGAGGTTCAGCTGCAATAATGCAACTTATGTATCTAGTACAACAAACTGCTTTGTATAAGCTCACCTCAATGTACGGTGGGGATGAACAATTGGTATTAATAGGTGTAGTAGCTCTTACAATTTTAATGTTTACATTTATACCTATTTTAGGAATAAAAGGAACATGGTTATCTTCTTCAGTTACTGATGCAATAGTATTTGTACTTTCTATTGTTCTTTTGGCTATGGAATTTAAAAAATTAAATAATATAAATTCTTCAGAAAATCAAAATATAACTTACGTTAAATAAAATAGATGAAGAATATATATTTAAATAAAAGGTGACATTTATACTATGCCACCCTTTATTGATTTTGAGACTATTTACTCCATTATTAATACATAAACTTTATGAAAAAATATATATCAATCTTCTATCACATAAAAAACCTCAATTCAACCTTTTATTTCAAAATCCTTGCTTTTTAAATAAAGTGTTTGAATAGTCTACTACTTCCTTGTCAATATCTTTTTCATTCATTAATATTCTGTAAAAAACATAATCCTACTCATTATATACCACAACTATTTTAAAAATCCATTAATGATCTGTTCTTCTGCTTCTGTTTCGGTAAGCCCTAAGGTCATTAGCTTAATAATCTGTTCACCACAAATCTTACCAATAGCTGCTTCATGAATCAAACTTGCATCAATACAATTGGCTGCAATTTCAGGAATTGCTCTTACACTTGCATTATCCATAATAATTGCATCACATTCTGTATGTCCTGCGCATTTATTATTTCCATTAATTTTGGATAAAAATAATTGATATGAATTATCTTTTGCTACAGATCTTGATATTACATTGGTACTAGAATTCACACCATCTAGATTCACCTCAAATTCTGTTTCAGCAGTTTGGTTTCCATGAGTCATTATTTTCTCTTGAATAACCAATGTAGAACTATCTTTCAAAGTCGCCTTTGTCACACGCTTTGTAGAATTAACTCCCTCAATCTGTACAGTATCCATTTCCATATAACCACCATTATCAATTTCTATAATTGTTGTAGGATTCATAATACGTTCTCCACTCCCATGGCCAGTTCCATAGTGCTTTTCTACATATTTTACTTTCGCATTTTTACCAATAAAAAAACTATGGATACCATTATGTTCAGATGCATCACTTCCACCATTATGAATTCCACAACCGGCAATAATAGTTACATCGGAATTTTCTCCAACATAAAAATCATTATATATCATTTCTTTAAAACCACTCTCACTTAATAAAACAGGTATATGCACACTCTCATTCTTTGTATTAGGTTTAATAATGATATCAATTCCCGGTTTATCTGTTTTGATAACAATATCTATATTCTCAGTTGTATTTCTTCCAACCACTTTTCCATTTGTTCTAATATTATAAGCCCCTAAGGGAATCTCGTGAAATCCTATTACTTCTTTTAATAAATTTCTATGTATTGCATCCATCATCTCATTCTCCTTTGTAAAATTTACAGCTTTTAGAACTATTTAATAGTCTCTGAAGTATTTCATCTTTTTTACCAACTTGTTTTACTTCACCACCATCAATTACAATAATCTGATCTGCAATATTCAAAATTCTTTCTTGATGGGAAATAATAATAATTGAGCCATGAATTTTCTGATACATTTTTTCAAACACCTGAATCAAATTATTAAAACTCCATAAGTCAATTCCCGCCTCTGGTTCATCAAAAACAGAAAGTTTTGTGCCTCTTGCAATAATCATAGCTATTTCAATTCTCTTTAATTCTCCACCCGAAAGACTATTATTTACCTCACGATGAATATAATCTATTGCACAAAGCCCTACTTCTGATAGATATCTACATGCATTTTCTGTACTCAGATTTTTTCCAGCTGCCAATGTAATTAAATCCCCAACGGTAATTCCTTTAAAACGAACTGGTTGTTGGAATGCAAAACCAATTCCGATTTTTGCTCTATCTGTTATACTCATATTTGTAATATCCTGTCCGTTAAACAGGATCTGTCCACTAGTTGGTTTTTCAATTCCAGTAATCAATTTTGCTAAGGTTGACTTTCCTCCTCCATTTGGTCCTGTAATAACAACAAAATGATCTCCAATTTTTAAATTAATATTTTTTAATATATATTTTGAAGAATTATTTTCTTTCACCTCAAAATAAACATCTTTTAATTCTAACATCTATATCCTCCCTTCCTATTACTTATCCAACATAAAATTGGAATTTTCCACAACAAAATCTATGCTCTTTACTCTTATCTATATAATAATCTTAGTATTAATAAAACTAATAAAAACAGATACAGCTTCTTATACAGCTTCTTAAATTTCTAAACTATATTATGAAGTTTTATCCATGCACTTATCATGCTTTAACCCCACTAATTTAAATGTTCTTTACTAGAATCTTAATATTATCAATAAGGTTGAATAAGTATTCAACTTTATTTTTATTATAGTTGAATGTTTATTCAATCGTCAAGTCTTTTTTAATATTTAAAATTGACAATTGAAGCAATACTCAATTATAATAAATGCAGCAATAATTCTTATAGATAGGAGGCTAAAAATGCGACATCAAAATACGGATTGTGAAATTATTTATGTAGATATTTTTAATAAAGTAAAAAAGGGGATGCCACAGGAAGTTCTTACAAATAAACTTTCTACTTTTTTTAAAATCATGGGAGATGGGACCAGAGTTCGTATTCTTTGGGCTTTAGACAAAAATGAAATGTGTGTGTGTGACCTTTCTGTATTACTTAACATGACCAAATCCGCTATCTCTCACCAACTGAAACTTTTAAAAGACAATAGTCTGGTTTGTTCGCGAAGAGAAGGAAAACATGTTTTTTATTCACTTGATGACGATCATATCAGAGATATTTTTGAAAAGGCAGTAGAGCATCTTACTGAAGAAAAATAATACAAATTCAATCATCAAAACTACAATAATTGTTTTATAATAAATAATTATTACAGTTTTTGATGATTATTTATATTAATATATTTAATAATTATTTCTTTACAAATAATTATTATTATTCAAAAGTTTTACCATGTGCTAATTCTCTGCTGTCAAATACAAGTTTTACAACTTCTCTAGCTGAACATTTTGGCGCACATTCGAACCACCATTTAATGATTACTAAAAAAGAAGAGGAAAATATTCTAATAAATAGTTCATCTTTTTTATCTAACTGATCTGTATCTGTATTTAACTTAATCCAAATCCCAACCTTTTCTTCTAAAATTTCCTGCATTTTTGATAAAACACAATCTTCCATATTTTCATCCCACAACACCATAATCATTTCTTCTTTTATTTGAAAATATAACATTAATTTTTCTAATTCATCTATATTCAAAGTAATACTGTTATTTATAGATTCAATATAATCTAGGCTAAATTCATTTTTATAATCTGTCAAAAAATTATTAATTGTTTTCTCTTTTAAATCATATTTGTCTAAATAATACTTATAAAAAGTTGATCGATTTATTCTTGCTTTTTCAGTTATGTCTTTTACAGTAATTTTAGTAAAACTTTTTTCTTTTACTAATTGTAAAAAACTATTCTTTATATTATCTAATGTTTTTACAACTCTTAAGTCCTGTACTTCAAACAATATAATCACTCCTAATATAAATCAATTCTCTACTAAATTATATAAAAATTAACATACTTCTCTTAAATATAATAAACTCATCACAAAATCATTATCTACAAAAAAGAGAAATATATCAATATTAAAAGCTAATAAAATTAACTTTATTTTTAAACTTATAATAATCTGATAATAATGCTTGAAATAATTTCATTTAGTATTAACATTAGATAATTGATATGAATTATCATCTACAATCATATTCTATTTTACCTTTTAGTCTTTTTCAATCATCAATTTATATCTTAAAGTTGTTTAAACAACTTTAAGATATAAAATGATGGTTATCCAATTCTAATAAGTTATTTAATGATTTTATTTAGACAAATACAATAATAAAATGTCTTTATATCTACATTTTATATTTATTACTTAATACTAAAGTTTAAGGAGAATTTTTATGTCAAATGAATTAGAATTTTATAAGCATATTTTTCACTCTAATAATATCAAGCTTACAACTAAAAGAACTATGATTTTAAAAATTTTCTTTAATCATAGAAATGAGCATCTAACAGCAAAGGAAATTTACTATTTAGTTAAAAAAAATTGTCCATCAATTGGGTTAGCTACTGTTTATAGAACTATTCAAACATTATTTAAATTAGATTTATTAGACCATTTATTACTGGAAGATGGAGTTAGTCGTTATAAACTATTTTTAGATAAGGATATAAATTTTAAAGTTCATAATAAACAGCATCCTCATCTTATTTGCCTTAATTGTAAAAAAATTTTAGATTGCCACCCTAGTCTTATGGCTACTATTGAAAATCGGATAAATAAATTTTTTTTATTCAAAGTTACTAATTCTGAAATGAAATTTTATGGCTATTGTCAGGAGTGTTGCATTAAAAAAAGCAAGTAATTATTAATTATAAAATTAAATTGATTCTTTATAATCCTGAAAGATATCTATATCCATTAGCATTCCTGACTCTTGCAGATTTATGATTGAAAATTTTTTCTTACTAACAAAATCTCTTAATATGTTATAATAAATATCTAATCATAAAGAATATGTCCATAGTTTATTACATAATGATTTAAATCATTACAAAACCCCATGTATTCACATGAGGCTTTTGGACAATCTTATATTTAGATATCATTACAAATTATATTTATAGAGATTTTAATAATAATACTTTAGAAACACATATATCATATTTCCTTTGATAAAAATTTAATAATTAATATCACTCTAATCCAGCCTTTAAAGAGATGAAACTTCCTTGGTTAATTCTAAATTATCCTCTTCAGTCATCTCTTTTTTTAGACTCTTATTTAACCAAGTAGCCATTATAAAAGTTTCTATAAATGCCAATCCATCTGCTGCAGTTTGACAGAATATTACACCTTCCAATCCCATAAATTTCGGTAATATATACATTAAAGGTATATAAAATATTCCCTGTCTAGAAATAGACAATATGAAAGCTCCTAAAGCCTTACCTAAAGCTTGATATAATACTGCATAAGTATTTACATATCCAAAGAGTGGGAACAATAAACTTGCTGCTCTAAAAGCTTTTATTCCTATATTTATAACTTCTCTATCCCTTGTAAATATAAGCATACATCCTTCTGCAAAAACTATAAATAAAATAGATATAACAATACCAGATATAATACTCCATTTAATAGATAACTTTACAGCTTCTTTTAATCTAGTGAAGTTTTTAGCCCCATAATTATATCCTGCAACTGGTTGGAATCCTTGTCCAATTCCAAACACTATATAAAATCCTATAGACATAACTCTAAATACTATACCCATGGCAGCTACTGCTGAATCTCCATAAGGTTTTGCTCCTAAATTCATGAAACCCAAAGCAAAACTGGCCAATACTTGAGTTACAAAAATAGGAATACCTATCTTAAGTATTTCAAAAAACATATTAAAAGTTGGTTTAAAAAATTTGATTGCTAATCTTACATAGCTTTTCTTAGAATAATAATATCTTAAAAGAAAAATAAAAGATACTATCTGTGATATAACTGTAGCAACTGCAGCACCTTTTATACCCATACCAAATTTAAACATGAATATAGGATCTAATATTATATTTATAACTCCTCCTATACAGGTAGCAATCATACTATATTTTGAATTTCCCTCTGCTCTAATAGTATTACTCATTATTCCTGTACCAATAGTAAAAACCGATCCTAATACTATTGTATATCCATATTCTCTAGCATAAGGCATTATTGTTTCTGTTGCTCCATACATTAACAAAAATTTGTCTAAAAATATTATAGAAATCACAGTAAAAATCAAGCTGAATATACATCCAATTATTATAGTAGATGTTAATGTCTTATCAGCTTCTTCTTTTTTCTTTTCTCCCAACAGCCTTGATAGATAGGAAGCACCCCCTGCACCAAACATAACCCCTATAGCTCCAATAAACATAAATAGTGGATACACTATAGACACGGCAGCAATAGCACTGGTGTTATTTAACATTCCCACAAACATGGTATCCACTATGTTGTAAATAGCATTAATTAACATAGCTATTATTGCAGGTACTGATAATTTTAAGAGCACCTTTGATATGCTCTCTCTCTCCATCATTTCTGCTGTAGATATTTCATTTTTCATATTCTTTATTGCCTAATAAAAGCCTAGAAAAGCTTAGACATGCCTCCTCTCATAATTTAAATTTTAATTTTTTATACACATTATATTGCTAGGCTTTGGTGTTACTTTTGTAAATTCTAAAATTTAGAACTATTTGATAATATAACACTCTATTTTGTTTTTGACAAACATTCTTTCATTTATAAATTTTATTCTTTATAAGAATATTAAACTATAATAGGTTCTTACTCAACAATAAGTATTATATTAGTGCAATTTTTTATTGTACCATATAATTTTATTGAATACAATTTTTATTACTATTTAATATTTAAATAGTAGTAAAGTTTATATACTTTCTAATTTAAATTATATCTTAGTTTAAAACTTACTATTCCTTTAAATATAAGAACATGTCATAAATATATATCATATGATAATGTTATAATGCAATGAAAGGAATGAACAATATGTATAATATTTTCGAAACATATCCTTATTATCCTGACTCATCAATTTATAACTTAAATAATATGCATAATGCCTGTGGAATATATCCTTGTGGTTATTATTTTAATATGCCAGTTTATAATCCATACTATCCTGCAACACCTAATACTCAATATTTACCTCCTACTGATAAAACAAATAGTTATTCAAGATTTGATCCTTCATCTCCTATAAAGGATCAAGGACCAAATCCTTTTTCAATTAATATTGAAGAAGCTACTGAACAAAATAATAATTATCGTACTACTTTATGGACAGGTAAAAACCTACAAGTCACTTTAATGAGTATCAATGCTAACGACGATATAGGTTTGGAACTCCACCCTGATGTGGATCAATTCCTACGTATTGAAGAAGGAAATGGCATTGTTAGAATGGGAGATAAAAAAGATCATTTAAATTATGAAAAAAGAGTAGGGGATGGTTTTGCAATAATGGTACCTGCTGGTACATGGCACAATCTAATCAATACAGGCAATAAGCCACTTAAATTATACTCTATTTATGCACCACCTCATCATCCTCATGGTACTGTTCATGAAACTAAAGCAATTGCACAAGCTCAAGGCGACTAAAATACATGACCTTATGATAAACAGGGTTTTTGGCTTTAAGTAATCTTTTGCTACTAATAAAGCTTAGGAAATTATTATTTAAGTACATTGCATAATTCATTTTTAAATATAATTATATTAAGATATTGTATTGATCTATTTACCTAAACACAATATGTTTGATAGGTATTAGAAATCTTTTAATTGTACAATTTCCTCATTTAAAAACATAGACACTCTTTACTCTTAATTTTTTTAAAAAGGGTATTAGAGCAACTAGTTATGAGATAAATAAAAATGACTAAAGTTTAAAATGATTTAATTCCTTTATAGTAAACAGTTTAAATAATAAAACTGTTTACTATAAAGGTTTCACCTCAAAATAAGTTCAGTCATTTTTATTTATTATAATTAATTTTTTCTGAACCTCTCACCACTAAAGTTGTAAGGTTCTTAGGTATTATTCAAACTTCTTTTGGATAGCCTATATTTTATAAAATTATTTCATTGACTCAATAATATTATCAACAATGCTATTTATTGAATCCCCATCCTGCTCTTTCATACTAGAATTAACTAACATATCATCATCTAAAATGGTCATTTCTTTCATATCATTTAAATGTTCACGCATTAGTTTTCCTGCTCGTGGCGCCCAAGTACCATTTTCTATAAGAGCAAAAGTACGTTTTTGAACATTTAGTGCTTTCATATCCATTATATATGATAACATTGGTGGATAAATATTTAAGTTATAAGTTACACAAGCAAGAACTACATGACTATATTTAAATGTTTCAGAAATCAAATATGAAACATGAGTTTTTGAAACATCATACATAACCACATTAGTCATTCCTTTTTTAACTAACTCTATTGCTAAATGATTAGCAGCGGCTTCTGTATTTCCATACATTGTTCCATAAACAATCATTACGCCCTTCTCTTCAGGTTCATATCTGCTCCATTTATCATACTTATCTAAAAAATATCCTAAATTACTACGCCATGCAGGGCCATGTAATGGGCATATAATCTTAATGTCAATATTTTTTGCTTTCTTTAAAAGAGCTTGAACTTGAACACCATACTTACCTACAATATTGGTATAATATCTTCTAGCTTCATCAATCCAATCTCTATCAAAGTTTACTTCATCGTTAAACATTTTACCATCTAATGCACCGAAAGTACCAAAAGCATCAGCAGAAAATAATACACCATTAGTAATATCATATGTTACCATAACTTCTGGCCAATGTACCATTGGAGCAAGCATAAATGCAACCTTATGTTTACCAAAAGACATAGTGTCTCCTTCTTTAACTTTTATTACTCTGTCTTGAACATTAAAATCAAATTGATGCATAAACATAGCAGCTTTCTCAGTACACACAATCTTTACACCTGGATAACGAATAATAATTTCTTCTATACAAGCTGCATGGTCTGGTTCCATATGATTTATTACCATATAATCTAAAGTTCTGTCTCCTAAAATACCTTTAATATTATCAAGAAATTGACGACAAATTGACCAATCAACTGTATCAAATAATACTGTCTTCTCATCTAAAAGTAGATAAGAATTATAGGAAACACCTTTTTCAATAGGATGAATGTTTTCAAATAGCGCAAGCCTACGATCATCCCCCCCAACATAATAAAGATCTTCAGTTATATTTCTAACACAATACATATATTCAATCCTCCTTTGCACTAAAATCACATTATTACATATATTTATAAAAGTCAAGCTTCTATAAACATATCTTTTTCTTCTCCACAAGCAGGACAAGTCCAATCCTCAGGTATTTTCTCAAAAATTGTACCTGAAATAATATCACCTTCAGAATCTCCTAAGCTAGGATCATATTCGTAACCACATCCATTACATACATAACATTTACCAGTTGAACGAGTCTTTCGTGGAACAGCTCTTTTCATTTTTTTCATCGGTGGAGCTTCATTTTTTGCTTTTCCATTATCTAAAGCATCAGTAAGCAATGGCAATATTTCCATCAAATTTCCAACAATGCCGTAGTCTGAATTTTTAAAAATTTTAGCATTAGGATTATTATTTATAGCAACAATTGTGGAAGCTTCTTTTATTCCTTTCAAATGTTGAATTGCACCTGAAATGCCACAAGCAATGTATAAATTTCCTGTGAATTTTTGGCCAGACATACCAACATATCTATTTAATGGTACATATTTAAGTGTTTCTGCTACTGGACGAGAAGATCCTATAGCTGCACCAGCTTGAACTGCTAAATTCTCTATAAGCTTCATATTTTCTTTTTCTCCTATACCTAGCCCTACACTGACTACTCGCTCAGCCTTATTAATAGGAGCATCTATAGGAATTCCTACTGTAAAATCATAACCATCTGATTTAAGAGCTTCTACAAGAGCATCTACTCTTTCCTTAGAAGTTCCGTCCTTAAAAATTGTATTTTTACGATAACCTGTAGCAGATTTATTTTTTTGTATTTCATCTGTATTTTTGGTTTTTGGCATTTTACCTATGATATTAGCAGCTATAACAACACGTTGAATCTCGTTAGTTCCTTCATATATTGTACAAATCTTAGCATCTCTGTAAGCACGTTCAACTTCCATACCTTTCATATAACCACTGCCTCCAAATATTTGAAGAGCATCGTTAACAATTTCTAGACAAATATCAGAAGCATATTGTTTTGCCATAGCGGCTTCCATACTATAGCGTTCATGATTCTGTTTCATGTCTGCTGCACTATAAACAAGTAATCTAGCTGCTCTAAGTTTTGTAGCCATATCTGCTAATTTAAAGGCAATAATTTGTTGATGACAAATAGGTTTTCCGAATTGAATTCTTTCCTTTGAATATTCAATAGCATTTTCATAAGCTCCCTGAGCAATTCCTAAAGCCTGAGCTGCAATCCCTATACGACCACCATCTAATGTAGACATAGCAATTTTAAAACCATCGCCTTCTTTACCTAATAAATTTTCTTTAGTAACTTTAACATTATTTAAAATTAGCTCTCCAGTAGCCGAAGAACGAATACCCATCTTATCATAATGTTTTCCAAAACTAAAACCTTCAAAATCTTTCTCTACAATAAAAGCACTGATTCCATGAGTACCTATATCAGGTGTAGTAACTGCAAAAATAATATAAATATCTGCCTCACCTGCATTAGTTATAAAAATCTTTTCTCCATTTAAAACATAATGATCTCCATCTAAAATAGCTGTAGTTTCTGTACCACTAGCGTCACTACCTGCATTTTCCTCAGTAAGTCCAAAGGCACCTATTTTTTCTCCCTTTACTAATGGAACCAGATATTTTTTCTTTTGCTCTTCTGTTCCATAAGCAAAAATTGGATATGATCCTAAAGATGTATGAGCAGAAAGAACTACACCTGTACCGCCATCTACTCTTGATAGTTCTTCAACAGCTATTGCATAACTTATTACATCTAAGCCTGCTCCACCATACTCTTTTGGATATGGTATTCCCATAATACCCATATTGGCTAGTTTATGAATTGATTCTGAAGGAAATTTATTTTCTTGATCCAGCATAAATGCAATAGGTTTAACTTCTTCTTCAGCAAACTCTCTTATTTTACTTCTCAAATTTTCATGTTTCTCCACAGTTTTAAATAACATAAATGTACCTCCATTTTAATTAAAATATCCTATAAACATATTTATGAAATTAGTCGATGTAACTAGAACCTCTTAATCTTAAGCATATTCTAGAAATCTCTTTTACTTATATGAAAATCATATAATAAATATGTTTTACTGAATCATTATTTGGGTGTTATTTTAATTCAAAATATATTTGAGGTATATAGTTATTCAATATTAGAAAATGAATTAAATATGTATTTAATTAAGTATTAAGGGAAGCTAAAATTTACTTCCCTTAGAAAATTATTATAAAGATACTTATTTAAGCTATGATAAATTCTAAATTATACTTTTTGCCAGAAAAAAAAGATTAGACTAATTTAAAAATGTGATTTCCATAATAAATTGAAATTAAAGTTATATTTTATACTTTCCCAACTAATTATTAAAAATAGATTGTATATTTTTGCCTACAGATTTTAGCAATTCTTTTGGTAGTTTTTCTACTTCTTCACCAATTATTACTCCGCGTGGTTGTTTATATCCCTCATTCCATACGAAGTTAAAAATTTTTTCATTGGTTTCACTATTCTTTCCTATTTGGAATGCATAAACTTCAACATTTTTAGATAATAATTCTTGTACAGTTTCTTTTGCTGATCCTGGAAAACTTGATGCACCATCTGTAATTTCGAATACTATCTTTATTTGTTTTCCTTTTTTGAGTTCACTTTCCTGCATGGACGTAATTCTATTAGATATTTCTCTAAAACAACTTGCATCATCAGTCGCTCCATCTGTTGCATCTAGCTTTACAATTGAGCCAATTATATCACTTGTTTCTTTTTCTTTCATATTTTTATCATTAAATTCTTTAACATTATAATACTTACTTCCAAAAAACCAAGTTTCGCTTAAAACTTCTACTTTTTGATTCAATTGCTCTGCATTGCTTTTTAAATATCCATTAAAATCATCTATAGATAACAAAGTCACTGCCAAAGCTTTTCTAGCCGCCTCAATTTTTGATGGATTCATTGATCCTGAATTATCTATTACAAAAGAAATCTCTATTCTTTCAGGCAATATATCTGCTTGAGTCTCTAATAAGTATCTATTAAAAATCGGCAGATTTTTATAATTTCCTTTTTTTTCAGCTTCTATAAAATCTGGATAAAACCTAATAAAACTATCCACATCCAGTTTTCCCTTCATCTGACCATCTTTTTTTACACTTACTTCTTTTTTCGCATCTCCAATAAGCTTTTTCCAAAATTGACGCATTTGTTCTCTTTCTAACTTCATTTTATTTGAATAAAATTGAAACAACTGCTGATCTGATTGGCTAATTCCGTAAGCTTCTAGATTTACCTTGCCTTGCATGGCACTTTGCACACTTTCACTTATTTGATCTTGTTGATCCATCATTTCCTCTAAAATTTTTTCCACCTCTTCTTGAGTGGATTCTAGTGAATCTGGCATTTCATCTGATTCTGACTGTTCAAAAGGATTCTCACTCCCTTTAACTTGCTCTTCTTTTTGTCCTTTTGATTTATAGAACATCATTTCATCAATTTCTTGCTTCCATAATTGCTGAAAAGTTGGAAATATAAAAGATCTAATGAATGGGTCTCTTTCTACAATTCCTTGATTCTTATTTATCTGTCTAACTAATTGATAATGAATAAAATCAAAAAAAGGTTGATTGAAAATCTTTCTATCAAATGGATTTTCATCACAGTCTTCAAATTTAGGCTCTATTTTATATAATTCAATAATAAAGAAACTATTTGCAAAAGCTCTATGCCTAGGCATTTGAGAAATTGATTCAATGGTTTTGCCTGTTTTTTTCATATATAAAACAATTTTCTCAAAATTCTCTTTATCCCTATATATGGGGCACATCTGCAAAACTCTTAGAAATGATACCTGTTTATCTAATAGATGTAAGAAATCAAAAATTTCTTTTCTTGCATAATTAGAAATAACTTTAGGTTGATATGCAAGGTCATTTTCCAGTCCTTCTTTTTTTATCCTATTCATAATATAGCTTGTCATGTGATCAATTTCTTTCTGCCACTCTTTTTTTCTATCCAAATATTTTTTAGTTTGCTTTTTCCAATCAGAATATAAGGCTAGTTCATAATATATATGCCACATGATTTGATTATCATCTAATTTTCTATCTAGAAAACTTTCCAGCGGTAAGTACAAAACACCTTTGGAAGAGTCCAATATAAATCTTTGTAGTTTTGAATCAGGAATATACATCAAACTAGAATCTCCTGTAAATGTGGCTAATGAGCGTTGTTCTTTTTGTAGAAATTCTTCGCAATGTTTTTTAGATTCTTCAATTAGTGTTTGTTCATCAAATTCAAACATACTCATCCCTCCTATTAATACAGCGGAAGATTCCACAAATCTTTTGGTGTATCAATTCGATTAATGTATAACAAATTTAATTTACCTTCTATATCCATAAGTAGATATTTTGAAACATCTAATTTAAGGACATTAGTAAAAAACATATCTTTTATAGTTACCTCTTCATTTAGATACCATTTTTCAAAATTCTCTTCAAGCAAATATATAATTCCATCCTCACTCAAAACTACAGCTGTGCCTTTCTTAGATTGAACGTCAAACAAATTACCTTTTAAATCATTCAATTCTATATTTATATTCTTTGAATCTTTATAAAAAGAAACTATCTTAATATATCCTTTATTTCCTGTCACTATAAGTGATCTCTTGTTACTATTTTCATCTTCTAAACATCGAATTTGCCTTATTTCATCATCTAGAAAATCAATTTTTTCTGTAATAGTAAATTGTTTGCTCTCATATTTAATAAAATACAATTTTCCACTCTTTGTTCCCACTACAAAATAATTATCATTTATTTTTGCTAGTGTGGTCCAGCTTGGTATAGTACAGTATATATCCTTATGAAAAACCAAACCATATTCATTATTTTCTTTTGTTATTTCAAATAAGTTTAACTTTTCATCTCCATTTTCTACTGCAAATAAACCATCCTTAATTGATAAACATCTCCCGAATCCATTAAAATCACGATCTATTTTAACTCTTTGAACTTTAACCGCTCCATTAACATTAGGCATCTTATCAAAACTATCACTTGAAATTAGATAGCATCCTCCTCTGACTCCTAAAAGTAAAATTTCTTTGTCATTTAATTTATTCATAAATGAAATTGTCTCTTTTATTTCTTTAATAGGAGGACTCCACTCTACTTCAATTTGATTATTATAAGAAAAACCATCTACAATATCTATATAAAAGAATTGAATTTTTCTATCTATACTACTTGTAATAAAAAGATTTTTATTAATTCTCAATGAAGTTTGCAAAAAACTATCAAAACTAAAAGCTCCCAATTGTTTTATCGGATTTATCCTCATTAAAGTCTTCTTAATATCATTTGCATAAACCCGATAATAAGGGATTAAATTAGTCAACAATTCCTCTTCCATTTTTAAAAGTTTGTTTAATTGTTCTTTAAAACTAGCATCTAAAATTCCATTTGATTGGCATTCATTTAATTTTTCTCTTAATTCTTCAATTTGTTTCTTAAACTCCTTTCCGTTTACTGACAAATTTATTTTCATTTTTCTCCTCCATTGCCTTCTAAGTATTCAAGTAAATCTTTTGAATGCTCTAAATGAGATAATTTCTGATCTAATTTTTGATATTCTTTTGCATCAATTTGCGATGAATCATCAATAGCAGCTTCAAAAGTTTCTTTTAGTTCTTTTGGCAAAGTTTTTCTTGTAGTTCCTTTTCCAAATATCAAATGAATTACATCTAAATAACTTAAAGTTTCTATTAATGGGCGAACATATTGATATGAACGAGTACGAATTTCATCATAGGTTGTGGTTGCTTCTCCTATACCTTTCGGTTCAACCTTCCATCCTTCTCCTATAGGGAAAAATCCAAAACGTACTGCTTGTGAAAGAATATAGTTTTGGTCGTCAGGATAAGTGATTGAACTAATAAAGGCATCCCACAAAGCTTTGCTTAAGTCTTTTTCTTCTCCCAAATTCCAATTATCTAAAACGTGTAAAATATTACGAATTGATAATACAGACTCTCTCAGTTCTAGTTCATCCACTCCACAATCTTTTTGTGCTTCGTCATCTTTCCATTTACCCATAAAAACATTTTGAGTAACTCTGCACAATTGACAAAATCTAAACAATTCTTCTAATGTCCTTTTGGCATTAGGGAAATGAATATTTCCATTTTCATCAGCTAATCGCGCTATTATTATTCTAAAAAGTTCATTCCTTTCTGGAAACTCTTGATCTTCTAAAGAACCAATTGTCTTTTGAGGTACATAATTGTATTCAATAGTTACAAAACGTGATTTAAATGCTGGATTTAACTCATTTGTTCCTTCATAACTAACCATTTGGCTTGACAGGTTTCCTGTACCAATAAATCCAAATCCAGGTTTAATCAAAACAGGACCAACTCCTGTGATATAAGCCGTATTTCCAGCATGACGCTGCAGTATATCATTTAAAGCAATTAAATTTTGCATGGCAATTGTATTTAATTCGTCTACAATTACAGGACGCCCTTCTCTTACTGCAATCAAAATTTCTCTTTCTATTTTTTTGATTTCAGTACCAAAAGCACTATTGCTTGCTACCAATAAATCAGAAAAACTTTTCCATATTTGAATCTTAAGCTGTAACTGTTCTTCATCAGTCATCTTCTCTAGTCTAGTTCTATGCTCATCCATCCACCCATAAAAATCTCCTATAATCATATTCAAATAATCAGAATAAGATCCTTTAGAGAAACTGTGTTTAAGAGTCAAAGTTTTCTCTACAAACATATCTTCATAAGTTAAATTGTGAGATCCAGATATAAACAGCGGTTGCAGTGATTCTATTTCTTTTTTACTTCCATTAGTTAAAATATTTTTATAATAAAGTTTTCTTTCTTCATTAAATTCTCCAAACTTTTTAACAGCATCTTTTTCTGTAGTTTTTGGATTTTTAGAAAACCATTTTTCCATTTTATCTTCTAATTCTCTTTGCATTCTATTTTGAATAGTAAAATCTAGGGCTGCTTCAGTTGCTAATTGTGTTTTACCACTTCCCAAATGCCCTACAATATATACAGGTACACCTAAATTCAACGAATCTACTACTTTTTCTTTAGCTTTAACTACATAAGGCACAGTAACTAATCGTTGTTGATGTTGAGTTTCTATATCACTTATCAATTGACGTTTATAATAAAATTCCCATGCTTCCGGAGAATTTTCTAGAATTGTCTCTAACTCTTTTCCTAGTCTTTTTATGTGATCAACTCTATATCTTGTAGCTGAATTACTGACATAATGACTATAGTTATTACTCTCGCTATTGACTCTTCTTTCCCAACGAAGAAAAAACTTTTCATATTCAATTGAATTTTCAATTTCTTTTATGGTTTTTCCCTTATTTACCCTTTCTTCTTCTACATAAGCTTTATATTTTTCATAATATATATTGTTTTTTTTTAAATTTAAAGAGATTTCATAATCTCTTCCTTCAAATTTTCGAAAAGCCTTAAAAAACGCCCCTTGTTCTTCTATTTTTTTATTATTCTGATATTCTGATGACTTTAAGGCTTCCTTTCGTAAATCATCTTCATAGTAACTTTGCATTTCTTCTATAGTAGGAATATAATCTTGTTTTAGATCTTTTTTTTCTTTCACAGAAGTTTCCTCCTTTGCATGATGTTTTATTATATATTAATATACCAATTAGTAATATAAATAATAACTACATATAAATTAAAATCCCGATTTTTAAAAATTCGGGATTTTAATCATATTATCTAACTGTAAATGCCATTAAATAATTCCATATTCTTTTAATAACTTTTCAATGTCTGTTCCTGCTACTTGTTTTAAAACTTTACGTTTAGCCATTGGTGGTAAATCAAGTTTTGGTTTTTCTCCATCTAATAAACATACACCAGCATTTAATAAATAGCGGATATCATATCTTGAGCCAAATACCTCAGGAACTCCTTTTTCAACTCCAGTTAAAACATATACTGCTTCCATCGCTGTACGTCCTGAATATTCTATAGTAAATACAGTATCACGACCTGGATCATCTAATGTTTCAGCAAATTGTCCAAGGAAAGCAAAATTTACTGCATTCTTTGGTACAACGTATGGACGATCTCCAGCTGTACGAGGCATAAATTGAGATGTGATAAATGGCATCATAACAGGAACTGCACTACATGTTTCTGCTAATTCTTCAATTTTATCTGTAGGAACTCCTATATGATATAACCATTCTTTTGTGATTTCCTTACCAGTACAATCTCTCATAGGTTTTTTAATATAATCTCCAGGAACATCAGAGAATAAACCATATACCCAAACTAAAACATCTTTTTCTGGTTGTCCATAATATTGTTCTTGACGATTTATTGTCCAACTCATCAACCATGAAGAATCAAGTGCTGTAACTATTCCGCCTGTTACAGTACGTCCGCCATATGGTGAGCGTTTTGTGATTTTTTCAATGTACTCAGGAACACGTTCATCATGACAAGTTACTGTACAAGATTCCCAATTAGATTTTTCTGTATCTGTACAGAATTTATCTGGTCTTCCAAATTCATCTGATTGAGCCGCTATATTTCTCCATAATTTCCAGCATCCTTCTGGTTCCCTATTAAATGGTGCAGGACTATTGTCATCACCATATCCTGAACCTTCAGTCATAGAACCGTTAGTAATGAATACTAAGTCGTTTTCTGTTAAATCAATAGAAATATCCTTTCCAGTTTTATCTGTTGCAACTATTTTCTTTGCAACCTTTTTATCATCTGTAATTGAGAATTCAACATTATCAACAGTAACTCCATATTCAAATTTAGCACCATGGTCTTCTAAATATTTAACCATAGGTTTTACAAATGAAGTATATTGGTCATGTCTTGAAAATTGTAGAGCAGAAAGACTTGGCAATCCCCCAACGTGGTGGATGAAACGATTCATATATAATTTCATTTCTAAAGCACTATGCCAATTTTCAAAAGCAAACATTGTTCTCCAATATGTCCAGAAATCAGTGTTTAAAAGTTCTTCAGAAAGAACATCTTCAATAGCTTTATCTTCAAGTTCTTCATCTGTTATATTTACAAATGAAGCTAATTCTTTTGCTAAGTCTTGACCCAAATTGAATTTGCCATTGTCATAACGTTCACCTTTATTTTTAGTAATACGACAATTACTAAAGTTTGGATCATCGTAGTTTGTATAATAAAAATGATCTAAAACAGTCATATTAGGATCTTCTGTAGATGGTAATGAACTGAACAAACTCCATAAGACCTCAAAACAATGACCCATTTCACGTCCGCCACGTGCTACATATCCCGCATTCTGACGAACTTGACCGTCTAAAGATCCACCAGGAATATCTAATTGTTCTAAGAAAGTAATCTTACTGCCCTCCATATGAGCATCACGAATTAAAAAACAGCCAGCAGCCAAAGCTCCAATTCCAGTACCAATTAAATAAGCTTTTTTATCTTCAATTCCCTTAGGTTTTCTTGCATTTACTAAAGCATGATAAGTTCCATGTGTAAGTGTAAGTCTATCATCATGTGTCTTTAATTTCATTATTATCTCCTTCTTTCTTAACTTTTTAATAGTTTCACAAATGTTAATATTATATTTAGAGTTCTTCTATATTCACTCTACCAGTATGCCTATATGTTGTAATATATACTCATACGTTATAATAAATGATAAGTCCTCCTTTAAATTTGTGGATACTTATTATCTATAAGATCTCTATAAATCTATAATATAGTTTTTTTGTGTCTTTTTCATTAGATAAACAAATCGCTGTGTTTAAAATTTGAACACTTCAATTTTTTTATCTAATTTTTAGGCATATATATCAAAATGTCTGATAAAAAAAGGACTCTCCTATTGATTTTTACTATATATCATTTAAATTAGCACTTCTCTTAAGGGATAACTCAATGTTTCCATCGAAAAGCTGCCCAATTCGTCTGATGATAGTATCTGGATCTTCTTTCATTCCGGCAGCAATCCACTGTACTACCATTTCAGTAAGAGCACACTGATAAAATGAAGCAATTAGTTTTATATCTTCCAAAGAAGCTGAGATACCATCGCTTACTCTTTCAATATACCGAATCATCACATTTCCTGATACATTGTATATATAGTTCACTAGTTCTTCTCTCTGCATGGAATTATATACATGATAAACGGCTGTTTTGTTTTCTAAAGCAAATTTAGCAGCTACAATAAAGCTCTCCTCCCAGGAAAGTGTATCATTATATTCATCAATGACTGTCTGAAGTTCTGTTTGGAAAATCTCTGATAGAAGTGCATATATATCTGTGTAATAATAATAAAAAGTATTTCTGTTAATTTCACATGATGTAGCAATATCCTTAACCGTGATTTTGTTAAGTGGACGCTCATTCAACATCTTTATGAATACTTCACGAATCATTTTTTTGGTGTATTGTTGTGCCAATTCCCCACCCCCTTAATGATTTATCTGTATTCAAAATTATACCATATAGTAAGTTATTTTTATACAATTTTATTGTAGCACAACTTTTATAGATTATAATAAACTCTTGTTTTTATTCTTCCTTTTTTTAAACTTATTCTCTTGATTTTGGAATATGTAAAAAAGCCCACAGTATATACTTGTGAGCTCTCAAATCCGTTTTTTATTTGAATCAATTATTTCTTCTCTAAAATAGTCTTCCGCTATCTTAAATTTATAGAGTAAGAATAGCGGAAAAATACTATTTATTATCCTAAACCCTCAATAGCTTAGTTTTGCTTGGTTAGCTTAACTACAGTCTCCAAATGTGGTGTATGTGGGAACATATCCATACCCTTAACCTTTTCTAATTTATATCCATTATCTATAAGATATTCTAAATCATTCACTAAAGTTTTTGGATTACAAGATACATATATTATTTCCTTAGGCGCAAATTTAACCACATATTCTAAAGCTACTGGATGTACTCCTGGTCTTGGTGGGTCCAATATAATTATATCTGGTTTATGCTTTACATCTTTTATAACCTTTGCTACATCTCCAGCTATAAATTTGCAGTTATTTAAGCCATTTAATTTTGCATTTTCATTAGCTGCCTTAACTGCTTCCTCTATTAATTCTACACCTATAACTTTTTTAGCCCTTGGTGCAACTATTTGACCTATAGTTCCTGTACCACAATAAAGGTCAAAAACTACTTTTGAACTAGCATCACCTAAAAAGTCTTTTACTATGCTATATAAGGTTTCTGCTCCCTTTGAATTTGTTTGGAAAAAAGCTTCTGGAGCTATTTTAAATTTCAATCCTAATAATTCTTCTATTATATAGTCTCTTCCATATAATACTTCTAATTTATCTACCTGAACTACATCAGACAAGGTGTCATTTATAGTATGAAGAATTCCTTTTATTTGGCCTTTGTATTCTCCACTTAATAATATATCTACTATTTCTTTAAAATCAAACCCCATTTGAGATGTAGTTACAATGTTTACTAATATCTCTCCTGTATTTTTAGCCTTCCTTATAACTAAATTTCTTAAAAAACCTTCATGACTCATTACTCTATATTTAGGTAATTCTTTTTTATTAAAATAATTAACCACAGTTGTTAATATATTCCTAAAATCTTTATCCACAATTTCACAATTATCCACAGTTATAATAGAAAAACTTCTATTTTTAACATGCATACCAAGAGTAAGATCTCCGCCCTTTTCCATATCTCCAAAAGTGAATTCCATCTTATTTCTATATTCATATTCTTCTGGACTTTTTTCTACCCCTAAAAATTCGAATCCTTCTATTCCTTTATTCTTAAATAACTTTAATAATTGAGTTTTCTTTAATTCTAACTGTTTTTCATAAGATATGTATTGAGTTGAGCATCCTCCACATTGACCAAAATGAGGACATTTATTTTCTATTGCATAATCTACATTTTCTATTATTTCTAGAAGTTTAGCTTGAGCATATTCTCTTCTTTTCTTGGTTACCTTTGCTAAAACCTTTTGTCCTGGAATTGTTCCTTTTATATAAACCGGCAAACCATCCTTTTGTGCTATGCCTGTTCCTGGGAATTCTGTTTCTTCTATAAGAAATTCATACTCCTTACCTTTTCTCATATATTTATTTTTCATCCTTTCAGAGTAAATTTATTTTAAGTACCTTATTTACAATATTAAAAAATAATAATTAAGAGTTCTTTTGTAGATACTCTTAATTATTATTTATTCTATTTATTTTTTTTATGATATTTAGATTTTATGTATGGATAGAATAAAGATATTACTAAATATACTATAAATAGCATTGCCCAAGCATCCTTAACATATAAACCTACTATATATCTTAGAATTAATCCTACTACAGCTAATCCTCCTATAGATACTATAAAAATTCCTAATGTATTTTTTATTCCTTCTTTAAAATATTGTAAAAAACTTAATTTATCCTTTAAAAGATCTTGCTCTACAGTTTCTTCTTTTTTATCTTCATCTATAGAATCATTAGCTTCTTCTTTTGTGTTTTCTAAAGTTTTTTCATCCTCTACAAAGTCATCAACTTTATCTACTTCTTTATCTTCTTCCCTTTCTAATACTTTTTCTGTATTTTCTACTTCTTCAGAATTCTTCATTTCTTCTTTATCTAACATCTATTATTCCTCCTTACATTTTACATCCAAGTCAAATTATATTATGCTATAAATATTAGTACTATGTAAATATATTATATGCTTATAGTTTATATGTTTTTAATAAATTATTATTTTCTTAATAAAAAATCCATACTCTTCTTAATTCTTACATCAAGATAACATTTTTCAATTAATCTTTATTACAATTATCCTATTTATAGTTTATACTATATAAAGAGGATTTTAAATTTTTTCTATAAAATATTAAACTTTTTATGAAATTCTAATATTATATATTTTAAATTAAATCCAATTGATATTATAACATATAAAGGAAAGGTGAACATGAAAAAATATAAAACATATTTATATCACTATTGGGATGTTATTTTATTTTTTATTATTATGCTCACAAAACTTTTAACTTATGGTAATAAACTTCAATTGAAATATTTTAAATATAGTACAATACTATATCCTTGTATTGCATCTATTCTTGTAGTAATAACTTTAAGTCTTATTTTAAAAAGAAAAATTAGATTTATTTTTCTTCTTTTATTTAATATTTTAATTTCTATTACTATTATAGGAGATTTAAATTATTATAGATATTTTAAAGATTTATTTTCCCTGCCTGTACTTATAAATAGTTTTCAACTAGGATCTGTTGGTTCCAGTGTATTGGAACTTTTTAATATTTGGGATCTAGTTTATATATTAGATATACTAATTCTTATTCCTTTATTTTTTATAATTAAAAAGAAAGGTATGCTACCTAAAAATAATCATAAATTTAATTATAAATTAATAATTATAATTTTAATTATCGCCATACCTATAGAATTTATAAATTTTTATAGACTATCCCAAGAACAACCAAGGCTCATTTCAACTATGTATAATAAGGTTTATATTGCGGAAAAGCTTGGAGTTTTAAACTATCATTATATTGACTTTTATTCTTCTAGTACAAACTTTATAAAAAGAAAATTACCTGCAAGTGCTAATAAAAAAGAAAAAATAAATAATGTTCTAGAAAAGAAAAATACATCCTATGAAACTTCTAAATATAAAGGTATGTATGAAGGCAAAAATGTAATACTTATACAGGTAGAGGCTTTGCAAAACTTTGTTATAAACAAAAAAATAAACAATAAAGAAATAACTCCAAATTTAAATAAATTTTTAAATAAATCTTTATACTTTAACAACTACTTTTATCAAATAGCTTCTGGAAGTACTTCTGATGCGGAATTTATAACTAATAATTCTTTACATCCAGCGTCTTCTGGTGCTGCTTACTTTTTATATTCAGGTAACCATTTTAATTCCCTGCCTTCAAAACTTAAAGAGAAGGGATATACTACAGTTGCCTTTCATGGATATAAAGAAACCTTTTGGAATAGAAACTTAATGTATAAAAATATGAATATTGATAAATTTTATAGTGAAAAAGATTATAAGATAGATGAAAAAATAGGCTTGGGACTCAGTGATAAATATTTTTTTAATGAAACTCTGGGAAAAATGAAAAAGATTAAAGAACCTTATTTTTCTTTTATTATAACTTTAACAAGCCATTTTCCTTATGATGCTACAGATAAATATGGAGAATTTGATGTAGGAGAATATGAAGGAACTCTTTTGGGAAACTATATTAAATCTATACATTATGCTGATGAACAATTAGGACTATTCTTAAATAAATTAGAAAAAGAAAATATTTTAGATAATTCTATAATAGCTATATACGGAGACCATTATGCTATACCACGAAAAAATGAAAAAGATTTATCTAATTTCCTAGGAAAAGATATAGATGAGTTAAGCTGGATGGAGCTTCAAAAGGTTCCCTTAATAATACACACTCCTGATGAAAAATTAAAAGGAGTAAATACTGCATATTGCGGTCAAATAGATTTATACCCTACATTAGCAAACTTATTAAATATAAAAAATAATATTATGTTTGGAAGAGATATTTTAAATAATAAAAATGAATCTGTAATCTTTAGAAATGGTTCTTTTACTGATGGAAAAGTATTTTATATATCTCCAGTGAATAGCTATTATGATATACAAACACATAAAAAAATAAGCGAAACTGAAGAATTAAAATCTAAAAAATATAATACTATAAATGAATTAAATTCTTCTGATAATATACTTAAACATGATCTTTTAAAAAATGATAAATTAAATTAATTTTATAGATTGGAGATGTGTTTTTTGTTTACTATTTTACTTCTATGTTTTGCAGGTTTTTTAGCCGCAATCATAGATGCCATAGCTGGCGGTGGAGGATTAATTACTATACCCGCTTATTTAATGGCGGGAGTTCCACCCCATATGGCTTTAGGCACAAACAAACTTTGTGCTACCTGTTCTTCATTAACAAGTTGTTTTAACTTTGCTCAATCTGGAAAAGTTAATTTAAAATTATTTAAAATATTAGCTCCATTTTCATTATTAGGTGCTATATTAGGCGTTCACGCTGTAATGATAATTAGCTCTAGATGTCTAAACATTATAGTACTAATTTTATTAGTTTTAGTAGCCTTATTCACTTTATTTTGTAAAAATGTAGGACTAAAAAATAATTTTCATGGACTAAACACAAAAAATATTATACTTGGAATAGTTTTATCCTTTGCTTTAGGTTTCTATACAGGTTTTTTTGGTCCTGGCACAGGAGCTTTTATGATGATAGGTTTAATTGGAGTTTTCAAATTTGATTTTATAGGTGCTAGTGGAAATTCAAAATCATTAACAACTATAAGTAATTTAGCTTCTTTAATATTATTTGCTTTTAATAGGCAAATAAACTATAAATTGGCCATACCAGTGTCTATAGCAATGATAATTGGTGCTAAACTTGGAACAAAAATAGCCTTAAACAAAGGTTCCAAAATAATCAAACCAGTTTTTACTACTATATCTCTTTTAGTAGCCATAAAAGTATTATACCAAGCCATTGCCTAATGAATTAATATTGAGTCTTTACTTTGAGATTCATACAAATTTTAATATTTAAAACAACTACTTAATGAAGATTAAAGCAGATATAAGTTAAAATATAATAAAATTCAACTTATATCTGCTCTTTTATTTATACATGATTTTATAAAACTTTTTATTTAAAATTTTAATCTAAAACTTTTATTAAATTTGACATTTCTATAGCAGACATAGCTGCATCATAGCCTTTATTTCCTGCTTTTGTACCAGCTCTTTCTATAGCCTGCTCTATAGTATCTGTTGTTAATACTCCAAATATTATTGGTACTTCTTTATCCAATGCTACATTAGCTACTCCCTTTGAAACTTCACTAGATACATAGTCAAAATGAGGTGTTGCTCCCCTTATTACTGCTCCTAAGCAAATTACTGTATCATACTTACCTTTTGATGCCATTTTCTTTGCAACTACAGGTATTTCAAAAGCACCTGGTACCCAACATATTTCTATATTATCTTCTTTAGCTCCATGTCTTTTTAAACAATCTATAGATCCTGATAATAATTTTGATGTTATAAATTCATTGAACCTTGAAACTATTATTCCTACCTTTAAACCTTCAGCTGTTAACTTTCCTTCATATACTTTCATTTTATTTCCCCCTTATATAATGTAGTTGTAACATTTGATAGAAAATATCTTTATTTTTTATTTCCTTATATATTTATTGATTTTGATTACTTTATCTTTTCGTATAATATACTTAATGACTTTTTCATTTTTTTAACTTTATCCAATGACTATCTGCTATAACACTCTCATCTTCTTCAAAGTGGAAGTAAAAATCAGCTACATCTTTTGATAGCCATTTCCTAAGCTCTAGTAGGAATAAAAACTTATTTATATTATGTCAAGCAAATGTCCCATTTTATCTTTTTTAGTTTTTAAATAATTGTGATTTTCTTTTTTGCATCCCATATCTATAGGAACTCTATCTACTATTTGTATACCATAACCTGAAAGTCCAGATATTTTTTTAGGATTATTAGTCATAAGTTTTATATTTTCCATACCTAAGTCTTTTAATATCTGAGCTCCTATACCATAATCTCTTAAATCTTCTGGAAATCCTAAAGCTAAGTTCGCTTCTATAGTATCCATACCATCATCTTGAAGAGAATAAGCCTTTAGTTTATTTAATAAACCTATTCCTCTCCCCTCCTGTCTCATGTATACTAAAACACCTTTTCCTTCTTCTTCAATTTTCATAAGAGCTTTAGCTATTTGCTCTCCACAATCACACCTTAAAGAGCCAAATACATCTCCAGTTAAACACTCTGAATGTACTCTAACAATTACTGGTTCTTTTCCTTTCACATCTCCTTTTACTAAAGCTACATGTTCTTCTCCAGTTATTAAATTTTCATATCCTATAGCAGTAAAATTTCCATATTTAGAAGGAAGTTTTACTGGCTTTAATGCTTTTATTAATTTTTCTTCTCTACTTCTATATTCAATTAAATCTGCTATAGTTATTATTTTCAAATTATGTTTTTTTACAAATTCCATAAGTTGTGGAACTCTTGCCATAGTTCCATCTTCATTCATTATTTCACATATAACTCCAGCTTCAGAAAAACCCGCTAGCCTTGCCATATCTACTGCCGCTTCTGTATGCCCTGCTCTAACTAAAACACCACCCTCTTTAGCTTCTAGAGGAAATACATGACCTGGTTTTAGAAAATCCTCTGGTTTAGAATTTGGATCTACTATTTTAGACACAGTAAAAGCTCTATCCAATGCAGATATTCCTGTAGATGTTCCTACTGCGTCTACTGATACAGTAAAAGCAGTACCAAAATTATCTTTATTTTTATGTACCATTTGCTGTATCTCTAACTCTTCTAATCTAGACTTTTTTACAGGAGTACAAATTAAACCTCTTCCCTCTTTAGCCATAAAATTTACAGCCTCTGAAGTAACTTTTTCTGCAGCCATTAAAAGATCTCCCTCATTTTCTCTATCTTCATCATCTACAACCACAATAATCTTTCCGTTTCTTATATCCTCTATAGCTTCTTTTATAGTATTAAATTTATAACTCATAGAAACGCCTCCTAAACATATTTTTGAATTTATATAAAAATTTTACATCAATTAATAAATAGAATCCTATTATTGCTATACGCAATTTCAAATAACAATTTTTCGTGTATTTTATGATATTCTTATAATATAAAGCGAGTTGGAAACTGCAAATAAAGTCTTTAAACCTACTAAAACTTAAAAATCTTTACTATTATTAAAAATCTTATTTGTTAATTAATAAATCCAACTTAAATTTAGATTATATAAACCCCGTTTTAGTTAAGAAATCTAAGCTTATATTATTTTTGCTAGCTTCCTTTTCATCATCATCCTTTAAATGGATAAATTTATATATATATTTGCCTAAAACATCACATTCTATATTAATTATGTAACCTATATTTTTATTAATTAATATAGTTGCTTCCTTTGTATGTGGTATTAAAGATACAGTAAAACTTTTTTCTTTTACATCTACTAATGTTAAGCTTACCCCATCTAGTGCTATAGAACCTTTAGGAACCATATATTTCAGCAAATTTTCTTTAGCCTCTATTTCTAATAAAGTAGCAATACCTTCTTTTTTAATGTATATTATTTCCCCTGTTCCATCTATATGGCCAGATACTATATGTCCTCCTAAAGGCTTGTTTAAAGTTACAGCTCTTTCTAAATTAACCAAGCTACCCTTTGATAATGCTTTTAGACTACTTTTTCTCAAAGTTTCTGCCATAACATCTGCAGTAAAGCTATTATTACTAAAATTAGTTACTGTAAGGCATACTCCATTTACTGCTACACTATGGCCTAAATTTAATGATTTTAAAACTTTATTGCCTTCTATAGTTATATGGAGAAAATCCTTTCCTTCTTCTATTTTTAATATTTTCCCAATTTCTTCAACTATGCCTGTAAACAAATCAACACCTTCTTTGTATAGTTAAATCTAATATTAAATTTATTTTAATTACACCATTTATAAATAATTCATTTTAATATACTTAATTTAAAGGTAGTAAAATATCTTAAATTGCAAACTACTTATAAATCACCTATCACATTTTATTTTTTATATCCTCTAATACTTAAATTATTTAATAAATTTTATTAAATAATTTAATTTTTTTACCTATCCACGTACCCTTCGATAAGTATATCTTGCCCTACTTGTTCAAACTTTAAATCTTTCAACATAAATATATCTTTTAAATTTTCTACTCCATTTCCGCCTATCATATTCTTAGAATCTTTACCGCCCATTATTTTAGGTGATATAAAACACATAACTTTATCTATTATCCCTTCTTTTAGTGCAGAGAAATTCAATGTACTACCTCCCTCCAAAAGAATGCTGTCCATTCCATTTTTACCTAAATATTGAATCACTTCTTTTAATGGAACTTTTCCTTCTTCATTTTCTTGAAACTCCAAAACTTTTACCCCTAACTTTTCTAGCATATTTTTTTTAGATATATTATTATGTTTTTTAGTTGTAAATACATATATAGTTCTTTCGTCAATAGTTTTTAATATTTTAGATTCTAAGGGAATTCTAAGATTAGAATCTACTATTATTGCCTTTGGACTTCTTCCTCCTTCTATCCTTGTAGTTAAAAGAGGATCATCTTTTATGATTGTTCCTATTCCCACCATTATCCCTGATAAATTATTTCTTATTTGGTGTACTCTATATCTTGACGCTTCTCCGGTTATCCATTTTGACTCTCCTTTTTTTGTGGCAATCTTTCCATCTAATGTAGAAGCAGTTTTTAAAATAACAAAAGGTTCTTTTTTAGTTATATGCTTTATAAATACTTCATTTAATTCTTTACTTTCTTTTTCCATAATACCTGTTACAACTTCTATTTCATTTCTTTTTAAAATGTCTACTCCCTTACCTTCAACTAATGGATTGGGATCTTTCATAGCTATAACAACTTTAGATATTCCCGCCTTTACTATTGCCTCTGCACAAGGTGGAGTTTTCCCATAATGTGAACAAGGCTCCAATGTAACATATATAGTAGCACCTTTAGCTTTTTCTCCAGCTTCTTTAAGAGCATAAACTTCTGCATGAGGTCCTCCAAAATACTTATGATAACCTTTTCCAATTATTTTATTATCTTTTACAACTATAGCTCCTACTTTAGGGTTAGGATTAACTTTCCCTATACCTTTTTTAGCTAAATTCAAGGCTTCTTTCATATAAAAATCATAGCCTTCCATTTTAAATACACCACCTTATATAACTATTGTTTTCACATTAAGTAATGTAATTTACTAATTATATTTAATACTTATTTTTATCTACAATTTGAAACATAATAAATTTTTTATAACTTAAAGTATTTTTTTTCTATAAACATAAAAAATCTCTAGAGTTTCCTCCAGAGATTTATATACAAATTAAAATAACAATATAAAATCATTATTTGTAATCCTATCTTTCATCCAGACTTTAACTGTCGGTTTCGGAGTTTCACCGAATCATGCTACAAGTAGCTCGCGGACTTTACCGCCGGTGGGGAATTGCGCCCCGCCCTGAAGGATATACCTTATTAAATTTTACAATTTTAATATAACTCTTTTTATTATTTATGTCAATGATTTATTTATTAATTACCTTTATTTTTATTCTAAATACACACTTAAAATAATATGCTGTTATAGTTCTTGTCCATTTGTTTCAATAACTTTTTTATACCAATAAAAACTTTTCTTTTTATATCTTTCTAAGGTTCCATTTCCTTCATTGTCTTTATCAACATATATAAAACCATATCTTTTTTTCATTTCACCTGTTGATGCAGATACTAAATCTATACAACCCCAAGGAGTATAGCCTATAAGTTCAACTCCATCTAAAACAGCTTCTCCCATTTCTTTAATATGATGTTTTAGATAGTCAATTCTATAATCATCAATAATTGAACCATCTTCTTCTATTTTATCCACAGCACCCAACCCATTTTCTACTATAAATAATGGCTTTTGATATCTATCATATAAAATATTGCATGTAATTCTTAATCCCTTAGGATCAATTTGCCATCCCCATTCAGATGCTTTTAAATATGGATTTTTTATTGTATCAAAGACATTTCCCTTAGTCATATTTTTTAGAATTTCTGGATCTTTACTAGCGCATCCACTTGAATAATAGCTAAATCCAATAAAGTCTACTGTATATTCTTTAAGTAATTCCTTGTCACCCGGTTCCATTAAAATTTCTATATTATTTTCTCTAAAAAACCTTTTAGCATATCCAGGATATTCTCCCCTTGATGGACATCTATAAAGAAATAATTTTCTCTATTTTTATCAATAGCTTCTTTAACATCTTCTGGATTACAAGTATAAGGGTAAGTTACTCCTGCAGCTAACATGCATCCCACCATAGCATTTGGAATTATTTCATGAGCTGCTTTTGTAGCTAATGCACTTGCAACTAACTGATGATGAGCTGCTTGGTACATTATTTTTGTTTTATCTTCACCCTCTTTAAATACTATTCCTCCTCCAACAAAAGGAAGATGTAATATCATGTTTATTTCATTAAAAGTCATCCAATGCTTAACATTATTCTTACAAACGCTATAATCTATTTTATATTCTTTAATAACTCCACTAGGAAGTTCCATATTCTTTCTACTGATGATATACTTAAACGTTCATTTGGAGTATGAACATCATATAAATCTGGACCAAAACTTATCATATCCGTATCTTTCATAGTACCTTTAAATAATCCACATTCTAATCCTGCATGTATAGCTGATACTTCTGGTTTTTCATACAGTTTAGTGTATATATCAACACATAAATCTTTTATTTTAGATTCTGGATCAAATTGCCATGCTGGATACTCATCTTCTTTTTCACATTTTGCACCTATTAATGAACATAAAGCATCTATTCTATTTACAACTTCTAATTTTAAACTGCTTACTGAACTTCTAACAGATATTGTAATCTTAATTTCATCTTCTTTACTTTCAACTATACCAATATTTAAACTACTTTCAACTAAACCTTCTATATCTTTACTCATAGTTTGAACTCCATAAGGAACTAATAATAGGAAATTTATTATATTATCTGTTACTTCTTTAGTTAATTGCTTTTCTCCATTTTCTATTTTTTCAACTACAACTTTTATATTTGGATCTTCCACCCTAAATTCATTTTGAAAGGTTTCTTCTAATTTATCACAAGCATTTTTAACTTCATTAAATTCATTTTCATCTATTGCTAACACTGAAGTTGCATGTAATGCAATAGCATTATGTTTTGAGCCACCATTTATTTCAACAAGATTAAAATCATGATTTTTCTTTAAATCATATAAAACTCTTCCCATTAATTTGTTAGCATTTGCTCTTTGCTTTATAATTTCCATGCCTGAATGTCCACCGTTCAATCCTTTTATTTCTATTCTTACAGATTGACCTGTAGCTTTTTCATATTCTTTTGGTATATACACTATAGGATTTACTCCACCAGAACAACTAACTAAAAATATTCCTTCCTCTTCTGAATCAATATTTAATAAAATTTTACCATTTAATTTAGAAGTATCTAACCCCATAGCACCGTACATACCTGTTTCTTCTGAAGTTGTCGCAACAAATTCTATACTTGGGTGTGCTATATTCTTTGAATCTAAGACAGCTAGCCCATAAGCAACAGCAATACCATCATCTCCCCCTAATGTTGTACCTGTAGCATATAAATAATCTCCCTCTATTCTTAATTTTAAAGGATCTTTTTCAAAATCATGGTCACTTTCTTTAACTTTCTCACAAACCATATCCATATGTCCCTGAATAATTACAGTAGGAGCATTTTCATATCCTTTTGTAGCTGGCTTTCTTATAATTACATTTAAAGATTCATCTTGAATAACTTCTAAATTTCTTTCTTTTGCAAAATTGACCAAATAATCACTTATTTTTTTCTCATCACCTGATCCATGTGGTATCTTTGTTAATTCCTCAAAAAAATAAAATACTGACTTGGGTTGTAAATTTTCTAGCATAATAATATCTCCCCCTTTTAAAATTAAATCTCAAAATAGCTAAATACTTAAATTTAGTAAAAATTGAACATTATCCTAATTCTACTAAATGCATACTTAAATTACAACTCATTTACCCTTAATTTCAACGTTTTTCATTATTTTATAATAATTTTTATTATATTATTACATATTTTAAATTAGGAAGGTTTACTTATAAAAATTTACTATGTTATTATTATCTTAAAAGCTTCTCTTTTTCTTTTAAAGTAAATCTATTTAATAATATATATTAAAAATTATCTACATTAATAACAATATTAATAACAATTATTTTATCAAGGAAGTGATTTAATGGAACTTACTAAAATTAAAGGAAATTCTTATTATATAAATTTTCCTACAAATATTGGAGTATATATTTTTAAAAATAAAAATTGTTTATTAGTTGATACAGGCAAAAATAAATATGATGGAAAAAAGATAGAAGAAGTTTTATTGCAAAACGGACTCCATCCTAAATATATAGTAAACACTCATAGCCATTTAGATCATTGTGGTGGAAACCTTTTATTTAAAGAAAATTATCCTGGATGTTTAACTTATACATCCTTTAAAGAAAAACTATTTATGGAAAATCATGATTTAAATGCAGCTATGTTATTTTCAGCCTCACCAATTAAACTTATATATAAAAGCAATAAAGATATACCTGTAGATTATATATTAGATTATGGTATAAACAAAATTAATGATGAGAAATTTGAAGTTATAAGTCTTAAAGGACATTCACCTGAACAAATAGGATTTATTACTCCTGAAAAAGTATGTTTTTTAGGAGACAGCATCTTTAGTGATGAGACAATAAAAAAATACTCTCTCCCTTACTACTATGATTTAGAAGAGTCTATAAATAGCTTGGAAATTATAAAAAACATAGATGCTGATTTCTTTATTATAAGTCACTGTGATAGAGTGTTAGAAAAAGATGAGATACTAGATTTAGTAGATACAAATATGAAAAACATAAATGAACATATAAATATAATTTTAGATCTCTTAGATCAGCCCTTAACTAAAGAAGATATATTCGAAAATATTTCAATACTAGAAGATTTAAGATTAAATTTTAATCAGTATCATCTATATATAGGAGCTCTGAGTGCTTTCATAACTTATCTTTTCCATAAAAATCTTATTGATTATTCTATAGAAGATGGAAAACTTTATTATTTTAAAAAAGCATAAAAATAGATTTAATTTTAACCCGTAAATATAAATAATATATTCATAAGCAATTCATTTCACTAAGAAGTTCTAAATTGGGCTTCATAAAAAATTTGCTACCCGATTTTACTACTGGATCCTCACGTCCTGTGAGGAATTACACAAATTTTTAATTACATCCAATTAAGAACTTCTAAGCTTATTTATAATGCTTATTACATATATTATTTATATTTACGGTGTTTTAAATGTCAGAAGTTAAACACGGACAAGCATAGGTCTATAAACTATACTACTTAAACAAGGGGCATATGGTTTTGAATCGAGCCGATATGACAAACCCCGTAGGGTGCTAATGATTTCAACAGAAGTCTTGCCCGATAAAGTCTTAGGGAAACCGAACCAATATTTGATGTCAACCGACAATGATTTAGCATTTGTTGGCTATCCAAAAGAAGTTTGGATAATACTTAATAACCTTGCGACTTTAGTCGTGAGAGGTTCAGTGCATATCATTATAGCCATTCATTATAACCAACTATTAAATTTTTTAATATATAAATTCTTTATAAATTGTGTTAATACACAATAAGATAATAAAATTCCTACAAGCCATGGGAAATACATAAATGGTAATGGTTGTAACCCTACAGACTCTCCAAAAGGTGTAAATGGTATAAGGACACCTGCTGCCATTATAATACCTGTTAATAAAAGTACTGGAGTTGTAGCTCTACTTTGAATAAAAGGTATTTTTTTAGTTCTTATCATGTGTACAATGAGAGTTTGAGATAACAGTCCTTCTATAAACCAGCCTGATTGGAATAATGATTGCATGGCTGGAGTATTAGCCTTAAATATAAACCACATTACTAAATAAGTTAATACATCAAATATAGAACTTATTGGCCCTATAAAAATCATAAATTTTCCAATATCATCTGCACTCCATTTTCGTGGTTTACTTAAATATTCATCATCCATAGTATCCCATGGAATAGCAACTTGAGATAAATCGTAAAATAAATTTTGTATCAAAAGCTGTATTGGCAGCATTGGTAAGAATGGTAAAAATGCACTGGCCACTAATACACTAAATACGTTACCAAAATTTGAACTTGCAGTCATTTTAATATACTTTATAATATTTCCAAAAACTTTTCTGCCTTCAATAACACCTTGTTCCAAAACCATAAGATTTTTTTCTAATAAAATTATATCTGCTGATTCTTTCGCTATATCTACTGCAGTATCAACAGAAATCCCCACATCCGCCTGACGCAAAGCTGCAGCATCATTTATACCATCTCCCATAAAACCTACTGTGTGTTCATTATTTTGAAGTAATTTTATTATTCTTGATTTTTGAAGAGGAGAAAGCTTTGCAAAAACATTAATATTCTCAATAATATTAATCAAATCTTCATCTGTCATTTCCTCTATTTCATTTCCTAAGAGTATCTTATTAGCTTTTAATCCCACTTCTTTACAAATTTTTAATGTTACTGCATCATTATCACCAGTTAATATTTTTACATCTACTCCATTTTCCTTAAGAGCCTTTATTGCTTCTTTTGCTGAATCCTTTGGAGGATCTAAAAATCCTATATATCCCATAAGAACCATATTACTTTCATCTTTTATATTAAAATTATTTTCATCTGGAATATTATTTTTTTGTGCTACTGCAATAACCCTCATACCTTCACTATTTAATTTTTTAACCATATCAATAACTTCATTTTTTATATCTTCATTAAGCTCCACAACATTACCTTTGTACTCAGCTAAAGTACAAATTGAAAGCATTTCTTCTACAGCACCTTTTGTTATAAGTTGCCTTTTACCTTCATTATTTTTTAGTACTACAGACATTCTTCTTCTTGTAAAATCAAAAGGTATTTCATCTACTTTTAAATAGTTTCTTTCAAGTTCCTTAAATCCATTTTCTTCACCATGATTTAATATTGCTACATCCATTAAATTGCGAAGTCCAGTCTGATAAAAACTATTTAAGTAAGCATGCCTCAATACTCTATTATCTTCTTCTCCATGTACATTTAAATATTTTTCAACAACAATTTTATCAAGAGTTAAAGTTCCTGTTTTATCAGTACAAAGAACATCCATTGCACCAAAATTTTGTATAGCATCAATTTTTTTCACTACAGTTTTATGCTTTGCCATAATTACAGCACCCTTAGCAAGATTAGTTGTAACAATCATAGGAAGCATTTCTGGAGTTAAACCAACAGCTATTGATATTGAAAAAAGTAAAGCTTGTAGCCAATTTCCTTTTGTGATACCATTAACCAAAAATACTATAGGAACCATAATAAACATAAACTTTATAAGAAGCATACTTACACTATTTATACCTCTTTCAAAACTTGTTAAGCTTTTAGTTTCTGTAAGTGTTGAAGTCATATTTCCAAAATATGTTTCATTTCCAGTAGCTATAACTACTCCAGTAGCACTTCCACTTATAATATTAGTACCTAATAAACATATATTATCTAGTTCACTTATATTTAAATTTTCATTTTTATTTTTTAGAACTGAATATTTTTCAACAGGTTCAGACTCCCCTGTTAAAGAAGATTGGCTTACAAATAAATCTTTACTGTTTATTATTCTTACATCAGCAGGTATCATATCACCAGCAGAAAGATATACTATATCTCCTGGTACAATTTCAATCATATCTATCTCATTAATTCCTGATTCTTTTCTACATACAGCAGCGGTTGTTTTTATTAGTGCTTTTAACTTTTCAGAAGCTCTATTTGATTTAAATTCTTGAAAAAATTTCAAAAATCCACTTATTGTTACCATTATGAAAACAACAATTATAGTAACAAAGCTTCTATCTTCTGGTGCTGTTAATAGGACGTCTGTTATCAAAGATACTCCTGCAAGGATTAATAAAACTAATATAAAAGGATCGATGAAAGCTTTTATTAACTGAATATACCATGACATTGGCTTCTCATGTTCTACTTGATTTGATCCCCATTTTTCTCTTCTTTTTTCTACCTGATCTATTGTTAAACCTTCAGTATCAGTATTTAATTTTCTATAAACTTTTTTTAAATCCATTTTGCTAAAATCTACAAGATTATTTATATATTGTTTTGACATGTCTTCAACATTGATTACTCTTCTTCTCATAATAATTCACACCTCCAAATTCTAAAAAAGACAATAACAAATTAAAGGTTACTTAAACATAGTTTAACCTTTTAAAAAGATATAATTAAAGTTGCGGTTAAATAATTAGTGAATTATTTTAGTAAAGAACAGTTGAAGATAAAGATCTTATTAAAGATTTGTATATATGAAGAGTTTTGCTATATAAATTTTATGTTAAACCCCAGTGAAAAGAAATAGAGTTTAATAATATATAAAAACTTCCCTAAATATATAAAATTACCTCCACTGTCCATACTACTCCCGCTAGCTTCCATTTCTTTTCACCTCCTAAAATTCAAAATAAAAAAACTTCGTCAAACTTAAACATGACGAAGGTATTTAACAACACTTTCTCGTTCAAGTTTTGGCTCTACAAGGCAATGAAATTGTATTAGATTATGCCTTCTTTGTTCGGCAAAATCTGCTAACCAGTTAAGAATGTTTCCATCCTTTTACGGCAACAACCCGTATCCTTGTAGTAACCTCACCTACCGAGGTCTATTCAATTTACAATAATATATTATTATTTATATTAAAAATTGTCAAGATTTTTTTATGATTTTTTAATATTTATATTACACCTAAAGCTATAAACTCTTCTGACTCAAATAAATTGTATTCACTATAATGTTTTTGCCCCATAAGGTTATATATTATATCTTCAGATTTATATCCTTCTTTATATATTTTTAAGCCTTGTACTATTCTTTTAGCTTTGTTTCTATTGATGTTTAATATAGCTTGAACATTTCCTAAGGAATAATACTCTTTTAGAAACAACTTTTCTAAATTACTTTGTAATTCTAATTTATAATTTATATCTATATTATGATCTTTATGAGGACTATGCCTGCCTCTATGATGTATTTCACACAAATATTTATAATTTATCTCTAAATCCATTCCGCCTTCACATTTATGAATTATATGATGTATTTCAGCACCTTCTCTGCCACATACTTCACATCTTGGCAAAAGCTATTCACTCCTTATAAATAGAATATTATAGTATTATTATACCATAAATAATATTATAAGTAATTTGGAAATAATTGTATTTTTTCAACCTTAAATTTGATTAATCCCTTTTAGACTTACACGGACTTCCTTTTATTTTATTTTTTATTAAAGCTATAGTAAAAATTATAAATGGAATTATTATAAAAGAAACTAAATATATATATGGATAGAATTTTAATATATATAATAATTTATATGTATTTTTCGCCATAAAAAGACATATAATCATTACTATAATATTTAATACAAATATGGTTACTCTTTGTTTCTTATTTTCTATTCTAAAATGTTTTAGCAAATATAACAAAGCCTGAAAAGTTAATGTATATTTTACAAACCATCCAGCTAACATTTGAAGCATAACAAAAAATTCTCCACTTTCTAAAAATCCTGAATAACTTACTAATTGAGTTTGCATAAGCTTAGGATAAGCTAAAGTTACAGCTCTATTAATTCCAAAAGTAGCTATTACTCCTGTTACAGATACTATTATCATTTGTATAACTATAATTAATCCTATAGTCGCACCTTTTAAAGCAGATTTTTTATCTCTAATACCTTGAAAATATGGATATGCTATAGCTACACATCCATATAGTCCCAAAACTTCAATCATACAGATAAAAAATCCTTTATGCACACCATTGGGGAATATAGGAAGTAAATATTTATAATTTTTATATTTAGCAGTAAGTACTCCTAAATTTATGCCTGCTATACATATAAGAGTAATTCCAATTAAAGCCATCAAAATTATAGCTCTTTCTCCCTTTAGTAACACATACGTAGCACTTAATATGAAAGTTACAACAAAAAACCAAGGTGGAGTATTTTGTAGTAAATTAGTATTCATAGCATTAGCATCTACACTACAAGATTCTAAAAGTGAAAAAAATAATCCCAAGCAAAATGTAAGTTCAAACAGTTTTCCTAAATGTTTTCCTAAAGCATATTCGTATACTTCCCATAAACTATGTTTGCCGATTTTTTTACTTATATTGATTATATATAAATAATATAAAAATATAATTAATGAAGCTATTATAGTAGCTACCCAACTACTATTTTTACCATTTATAATAAATGTTTCTGGATAAGTTTTTAATGAAACTATAGTTGTTCCTAATATTATGTAGGCTACATGTTTTGAATTTAGCTTAAAAATTTTCTATTCCTCCTTTTATTTTATAATATTTTAATTCTTGACCTATAATAGAATATTATTCGTAATAATTACTAATAATAAAAATGGTGATTAATATGAACATTGATTGTTATGATATTATAAAAAAACGATTAAAAAATAAATTTGATACAGTATTTAGAGAGATTGCTTGCAAGCAAGGAACTATTCATTTAATATTTATCAGTAATTTATGTGATTCAAGTTTTATAAGTGAATATATTATCTATCCTCTTATTAAAGATGATGATTATGCCTATAATATAAAAAATATGAAAGAAACTATGCTAGCTGCAAATTCTGTAGAGGAAGTAAAAGATGTAGAAGAAGCTATACTAGGTATATTATCTGGAAATGTAATCATAATCCCAGATTTTATTGAAGGGATTATTTCTGTAGAAGCAAAAGGCTTTTCTAAAAGATCTGTTGGTTCTCCTGTTACAGAGGCGGTAATAAAAGGTCCTAGAGAAGGATTTACAGAATCTATAATGGATAATTTATCTTTAATACGTAGGAGAATTAAAAATGAAAACTTTGAGGTAGAGAAATTTACTTTAGGAAAAGAATCTAATACTTTAGTGGCTATGTGTTATCTAAAAAACAAAGCACCTGAAGCTTTAACGGATTATATAAGAAATAAACTAAGTAAAGCTAAATTTGAATTCGTTATTGAAAGCAACTATATAGAAGAACTCCTTACCCAAAAAAATACCCTTTTTGATACTATAGCTAGTAGTGAAAAAACTGATATAGTATGCTCTAAAATTTTTGAGGGAAAAGTTGGAATAATAGTAGATGGCACTCCCTTTGTGTTAACTGCTCCTCATTTTTTTATTGAAAATATTAATATGGCAGATGATTATTATCAAAAAAAAATTTTTACCAATATAAGTAGAATATTGAGGTGGATTGCTCTAGGTATTTCTCTTTTTTTACCTGGACTCTATTTAGCTTTATCTACTCATCATTTTTCTTTAATTCCTTATATGTTTATATTTAGATTAGCTAAGGCTAGGGCTGGAGTTCCTTTTCCAACTATAATTGAAGTTCTTCTTATGATGTTCTTTTTTCAACTGTCAAGGGAAGCTGGTCTTAGACTTCCTCAACCTATAGGACAAAGTATGAGTATTGTTGGAGCTTTAATACTGGGAGATGCTACCGTAAGTGCTAGTTTAACCTCTCAATCCACTATGGTTATAGTTGGAATAACTACTATATCTACTTTTTTGATACCCAAATTTTATAATGGTATTTCTGTATGGTCTGTTTTAATATCTATTGGATCATCTATAGCAGGACTTCCTGGCTTTTATATGATGGTTATGGTATTTTTAGCTCATATAAGTTCTTTGCAAAGCTGTGGATATCCTTACCTATATCCTTTAGGTACTTTTGAAAAATATAATTATGGTGACGTAGTTTTTAGGGATGATTTAGAAAATCTATCCTCTGATATACTAGTTGGTGATCAAAAATCTAATAATAAATAAAGCTATGAATAATATAAAAACTAAATTTATAGTTACTTAACATATTTTCCTAAAAGGATTGGTGTAAATGAAAAGAATTATTGCAATACTATTAGTTTTTTCAAATATATTTTTACAAGGATGTTTTAGTTATAGAGACATAAACAAATTACTATTTGCCACTGCTGTTATTGTAGACGTTGATAACTCAAATAATCCTGTATTATATGTTGAGGCTTATAAAGGCGTTAGAGAAGAATCTAATCAAAAAGATAGGTTAGTATTTAAAGGTACTGGTAAAACCTTACTAGAATCTCTTAAAAATATTAATCTAAGTTCTTCAAGCGAAGTAAATTATGAGCAAACAAAAGCAATTATATTTACAGAAAAAGCTGCTAATATAGGTTTAGATAGATTTATAGATGTGTTTGAAAGAGAACAGCAATTTATAATGAGAGCTGATTTTTGTATATTTGAAGGAACTGGAGACGAATTATTAAGCATAAAAATCCCGGATGAAAAATTTCTTGGAATTTTTGTTTATGATTTGATACAAAATGTAAATACATCCTCTAGTGCTATAAAGTTAACCTTAAATGATTTATTAAATGAAAGACTCATGAGAGATAAAACAGCTGTAGCAAGTTTTATACAATATAATAGAAGAGACACTGAAAACAAAATCTTCTTAAATGGTGGTGCCGTTATAAACAAAGACAAATATGTATCAAGGCTTTCTGCTGAAGAAGCTAAGGGCTATAATTTTTTAGCTAATAAAGTTTCTAAAGGAGTTATTCAAATTTCTAATCCCCAAGATATAAATAAACTAATAACTTTGGAGATATTATCTAGTAAAACAAAAACTAAAGTTGAATATGTAAATGGTACTATCTATTTAACTAAAAAAATTAAAACTGTATGCACTATAGGAGAAAGTCAGGGCAGGTTTTATGGAAATAAAGATCAAATAAATAATTTGAATGTATTAGCAGGTGAGGAAATAAATAAGATTGTATCCTCTGTATTTAGCAAATTTCAGAAAAATAATTTGGATATATTTGACATAGAAAATGATGTTTATATTAAATATCCTAATTTAAATCTGGAAAATATAATTTTAAATACTGAACTTAAAACTGAAATAGATGTAGAAATTATAAATAGTGCAGATATTATATCATAAATTCTATAATTATATAAACTTAACTTTTATATAAATTTAGTATTATATATATTAAAATCGCTAAATTTATTTAACCAAAAAGTTATTACTTTAAAATTAATAACAGCAGATACACGTAATTATTTCTATTATATAGGTATCTGCTGTTTATTATTAAAATATTATCTTCCTATATCTTTTCTATAATATATACCTTGAAAATCTATCTTTTCCATTTTTTCATAGGCCTTATTTATAGATTCTTCGAAAGTTTTTCCTAATGCTTGAGTACATAATACTCTTCCTCCATTAGTTAATAATTTATTATCTTGCAATTTAACTCCTGCTCCAAATATACCTTCTAAACCTTCTATTCCATTTATTAAAAATCCTTTTTCATATTTTTCAGGATATCCTTTAGATGCTGCTACAACACAAGTAGAACAATCTCTTTTCCATTTTATACTTGTATTTTTAAGCTTTTTATTTATTGAGATTAATATTAAATCTAATAAATCACTTTCCATTAAAGGAAGGATAGCTTCTGTCTCTGGATCTCCCATTCTTAAATTATATTCAAGAAGATATGCCCCATTTTTAGTTATCATTATTCCAAAGAAAATTATTCCTGAAAACTTTAGATTTTCTTTCTGTATCCCTTTTAAAGTTGGCTTTAATATATTTTCATTAAAATCCTTTAATACTTCTTCTGTACAATAAGGGTTTGGAGCTATAACTCCCATTCCTCCTGTGTTCGGCCCTAATCCGCCATCATATATTTGTTTATGATCTTTTGAAGATATGAAAGGTATTATAGTTTCCCCATCTGTTATGGATAATATAGAGGCTTCTGGTCCTTCTAAAAATTCTTCTATAACAACTTTTTTACCTGCTCCCTTAAATTTATCATTAGTCATAAATTTTTCTAAAGTTATTTTACTTTCTTCAAAGGATTTACTTATAACAACACCTTTTCCTGCTGCTAATCCATCTGCTTTTATCACTACTGGATGTTCAATATTTTTTAAGTATTCCAAGGCTTTTTCCTCTTCTTCAAATACTTCATATGCTGCAGTTTTAACATTATATTTTTTCATAAATTCCTTTGCAAAAGCCTTGCTTCCTTCCAACAAAGCTGCTTTTTTATCTGGGCCAAATATATTAAGTCCATTTTCTTCAAATAAATCTACTATACCTTCCATTAAAGGTACTTCTGGACCTACAATGGTTAAATCCACGCTATTTTTTAAAGAAAACTCTAATAATTCTTCATTAGATAAAATATTTATATTTTCACATTTATATTCTAAAGCAGTACATCCATTTCCTGGAGCACAAAATATTTTTTCTACTAAAGGATTTTTACCTATCTTCCAAGCTATAGCATGTTCTCTTCCACCAGAACCAATTATTAATACTTTCATATTTTTACCCCTTTAACTTATTTAATGTTTAAAATGTCTTATTCCTGTAAATACCATAGAAATACCCTTTTCATCACATACCTTTATAGATTCTTCATCTCTTATAGAACCACCTGGTTGGATTATGGCCTTTATTCCCCATTTTGCAGCTTCCTCTGCTACATCCCCAAATGGAAAGAAAGCATCTGAAGCTAAAACTACTCCATCTCCCGCTCTATCTAAAGCTTCTTTTGCTGCCCATATTCTATTTACTTGACCTCCACCAATACCTTTTGCCATACCATCTTTAACTACTACAATGGCATTAGACTTAACATATTTAACTACTTTCATACCAAATATGAGATCATTCATTTCTTTTTCTGTTGGTGATTTTTGGGTAACTACTTTTGTATCTTCTAATAATATATTATCCCCTTGTTGTACTAGTATTCCTCCATCTACCTTTGCCATATCTTTTCCTTTAGTAGATCTTTCTTCACATTTTATAACCCTTAAATTTTTCTTAGCTTTCAATACTTCTAAAGCATCTTCATCAAAATCTGGTGCTACAACTATTTCTAAAAATATTTTTGCTAAATTTTCTGCTGTTTTTTTATCTACTTTTCTATTAAAAGCAACTATGCCACCAAATATAGATATAGGATCACATTCATAGGCCTTAGTATAAACTTCCTCTACAGTATCTCCTATAGCAACACCACAAGGTGTATTATGTTTTAGTGCACAGCAAGCTACCTCTTCAAATTCACAAACAGTTTTCCAAGCTATATCCATATCTTTTATATTGTTATAAGATAAATCTTTTCCATTTAACTTTTCAAAATCTTTCATAGGATATTTTCCAACAGTAGATGTGTAATAAGCAGCTGTTTGATGGGGATTTTCTCCATATCTTAAATCCGTATTCTTTTTATAAGATAAAGTTAAGTACTCTGGATATTCATCTTCTAGTAAGAAATTGCTTATAGCTGCATCATAAGCTGACATTAGATTAAAAACTTTTCCTGCTAATTTTTTTCTAGTTTTTATGTTTACCTGATTGTTTTCTCTTATTTCATTTATTACATTTTGATAATCTTTAGTATCTGTTAGAACTACTACATCTTTAAAATTTTTAGCTGCTGCCCTTATCATAGTAGGACCACCAATATCTATAAATTCTACTTTTTCATCAAAACTTAAATCTTCTTCTACTTTGTTAAAGAAAGGATATAAATTAACTACTACCATATCTATGGGCTTTATCCCCTTTTCTTCTATTGTATTCATATGCTCTTTGTTATCTCTTATAGCCAATATTCCTCCATGAATTAAAGGATTTAGTGTTTTTACTCTACCGTCTAGCATTTCTGGAAACCCTGTTACCTCTTCTATTTCTATTACTTTTACTCCATTTTCTTTTAAATATTTATAAGTTCCACCTGTAGATATTATTTCAACATTTTCATTTTCTAAAAACTTTGCTAAATCTAAAATTCCCTCTTTGTCAAATACGCTTATCAATGCTCTTTTTATCAATTTAATTCCCCCAGTTCCAATATTTTTTATTAGATTATTTGTTTGTCATAAGTAACTGCCACCAATACATTTTGTTTTTAAAAAATATATAAGTGGCATCATTATTGTAAATTTAGTCTATTTTAATAAATACTTTTCTTCCTTGTAACTTTACTTTCTCTTCACTTATAAGCTTTATAGCTTCTGGTAATGCTTCATGTTCTTTTTCTAAAACTCTCTTTTGTAATATTCCTGCTGTATCTTCTGCAAAAATTGGTACTGATTTTTGTATTATTATAGGACCACTATCTGTGCCTTTATCTACAAAATGAACAGTACAACCAGATACTTTCACCCCATATTCTAATGCTTTTTGATGTACTTTTATACCATACATTCCATCTCCACAAAAGCTTGGTATCAATGAAGGGTGTATGTTTATTATCTTATTTTCAAATTTATTTATTAAATCCCCGTTTAATATAGAAAGCCATCCTGCTAAAACTATTAAATCTACTTTTCCATATAAATTCTCACATATTTCATTAGATAAGCTATCTTTATATATTTTTCTATCTAAAATTAAAGTTTTAATACCCTTTTTTTCCGCTCTTTCTATTCCATAAATATTAGCTCTATCCCCTATAACTATTTCTATCTTGCAATTTTTCAAATAACCTTCTTCTATTTTATCTATTACTGATTGAAGATTGCTTCCTCCTCCTGAAACAAGCACTGCAATTTTAAACATGTTATTCTCCTTTAATTTAAAGAAAATTTTCATATATATCTATAAAAATAATTAATTCCCCAATTAACTATTTTAAAGATTTAATCTACAACTAATTTTCATTATAAATTTATTTAATAGCTTTTTAAATTAGTTCAACAGACTTATCTCCTTTTTTAACATATCCTATTTTATAACCCTTTTCTCCCATTTCTATCAGATCTTTTATTATATTTTCCCCATCTTTTTCATCTACACATAATACAAACCCAATTCCCATATTAAAAGTATTATACATATGGTCTTCATCTACTCCTAAGCTCATTAAGTAATCAAATATATTAGGCATTGGATAAGATTTTTTATTTATAACTGCTGTAAAATCCTCTTTAAACATTCTTGGTATGTTTTCATAAAAACCTCCCCCAGTTACATGAGCCATACCTTTTACATCATATTTCTCTAAAAGTTTCATTACAGGTTTTACATATATTTTTGTAGGAGTTAAAAGAGTACTGCCTATTTTTTCTCCTTCAAAATCTTTATGTAAATCTTCTACTAGTTTTCTTATAAGAGAATATCCATTACTATGAGGTCCTGATGATGCTATGCCTATTAATATATCACCATCTTCTATTTTACTTCCATCTATTATTTCATCTTTTTCTGCTAATCCTACAGCAAAACCAGCTATATCATATTCTCCATCTCTATAAAATCCTGGCATTTCCGCTGTTTCTCCACCAATTAGAGAACATTCACTTTGGATACACCCATTACTAACCCCTTCTACAATCTGAGCTGCAACTTCTGCTTCTAGCTTTCCACAAGCTATATAATCTAAGAAGAATAATGGTTTAGCACCATGACATAATATATCATTTACACACATAGCTACACAATCTATTCCCACTGTATTATATTTTTTCATTCTAAATGCTATATCTAATTTAGTTCCAACCCCATCTGTTCCTGATACTAATACAGGATTTTTATATTTAGGAAGTTCAAACATACCCGCAAAGCTTCCTAAATTATTCAATACGCCCTTTGTAAATGTCTTTGAAGCATGTTTTTTTATAAGATCTACAGATTTATAACCTTCCTCTATGTTAACTCCAGCTTCTTTATAAGATACCATGAATAACATTCCCTTCTTTACATTATTAGTTATTCTTAAAAATTAAATTCCCTATTCCAAACTATCTTTAGGCATTTCAATAGGTGCAGATATAGGATATATACCATTAAAACATCCTAAACAAAAACCTTTTTCTTTATTAAGAGTTTCTACTAACCCTTCCATACTTATATAAGCCAAGCTATCTGCTCCAATTTTTTCTCTTATTTCTTCTGCTTCTAAATGAGCCCCTATTAAATCTTTTCTATAAGGAGTATCTATTCCAAAATAGCAAGGATACTTAACCATTGGTGATGATACTCTAAAATGTACTTCTTTAGCTCCAGCTTTTCTTAATATCTGTACTAATCTTTTACTAGTAGTTCCTCTTACTATAGAATCATCTATTATTACTACTCTTTTTCCCTCTACATTTATTTTAAGTGGATTTAATTTTACGGATACAGCTTTTTCTCTTAACTCTTGAGAAGGTGCTATAAAAGTTCTTCCTACATATTTATTTTTTATAAATCCTATCCCATAAGGTATTTGGGAAGCCTCAGCATATCCTACCGCAGCTGGTATACCTGAATCTGGAACTCCTATAACTATATCTGCATCTACTGGATATTCTTCATAAAGTTTTCTTCCTGCTCTAACCCTTGATTCATAAACATTTATACCATCCATAGTACTATCTGGTCTTGCAAAATATATATATTCAAAAGCACAAGTATGACATTTTGTTTTTTCTGCAAATTTAATGGAATCTATTCCACTTTCATCTATAATAACTATTTCCCCAGGTTCTATATCCCTTATAAATTCTCCACCTACACAATCAAAAGCACAACTTTCTGAACTTAATAAATAATCCTCCCCAATTTTTCCTAAACACATAGGGCGTATACCATGAGGATCTCTTGCTCCTATTAACTTATCTTCCGTAAGTATAACAATAGCATAGGAACCTTTAATTGCTTGTATTGCATCTACTACTGCTTTATCTATACCTTTTTTAGCACTTCTTGCTATTAAATTTAATAATACTTCTGTATCTATAGAAGTTTGAAAAATACATCCGCCATCTTCTAAAAGTTCTCTTATAACTGCTGCATTAACTAAATTCCCATTATGAGCTATAGCAATGGAACCTAATTTATAAGTACCTACTATAGGTTGTGCATTATCTGATTTACTAGCTCCTGTAGTTGAATATCTAACATGACCTATAGCAGATTGTCCTCTTAATCCTTCTATAGTTTCTTTACTAAAAACATCTGATACTAGACCCATACCTTTATGGTGTTTAAACTTCTCTCCATCAGATATAACTATTCCTGCGCTTTCTTGACCCCTATGTTGAAGAGCATATAATCCATAATAAGCTATTTCAGCTGACTTTGAATTCTTGTCTTTAGAAAATACTCCAAATACACCACATTCTTCTTTAAACTTATCCCCTTCTAAATCAAAAGGCATGTTTTCATTTAAATCCTCTAACATATGGCACATACACATTTTTTACCCCACCTTTTTTCAATGGACAATTGTCAATGATCATTCATCAATTAGATTCAATGGTCAATTATCAATTAAATGTAACAACAATTGTTAACTGTTGATTCATTATTGTTAATCGTCAATTGAGTATTGATCATTGTTAATTGATCATTAATTATTAACTCTTTTTAAGATTTCCATATAAGCTTCTTTTACATTTCCCATATCTCTTCTAAATCTATCTTTGTCTAATTTTTCACCTGTATCCTTATCCCATAATCTACAAGTATCTGGAGATATTTCATCTGCTAGAAGAAGTTTTCCATTAAATCTTCCTATTTCTATTTTAAAGTCAACTAAGATTATTCCTTGCTTATCAAAGAATTCTTTTAATGTGTTATTTACTTTTTCTGCTATAGAATACATTTCTTTTAATTCTTCAAAATTTGTAAGACCTATGGCTACTGCATGATAATCATTTATAAGTGGATCATTTAAATCATCATTTTTATAACTTATTTCAAATACAGTAGTATCTAATTTTCTTCCTTCTAAAAGTCCTAATCTTTTTGCCATACTCCCTGCTGCTATATTTCTAACTATAACTTCTAGTGGAACTATTTCTACTTTCTTACAAAGTTGTTCTCTTTCATTCATTTTTTTTATGAAATGTGTTTTTACTCCATTTTTTTCTAAAAGTTCAAATAACATTGAAGTTATAGAATTATTCATAACTCCTTTATCCTCAATGGTTCCTTTCTTTTCACCATTAAATGCTGTAGCGTCGTCTTTGTAATATACAACAACTGTATCCTTATCATCTGTTCCAAATATTTTTTTAGCCTTTCCTTCATATAACATATCTCTTTTTTCCATTATAATTCCACTCCCTCTTTATTATCATTTATAAATTTTTCTTTCATATTCTTTCTATATTCTATAAGCTTTTCTCTTAATTCTTCATTTTTTAAGGATAACATTTGTACCGCAAGCATTCCCGCATTATAGCTGTTATTTATTCCTACTGTAGCTACTGGTATAGATTTAGGCATTTGAACTATGGCCAAAAGTGAATCCATGCCTCCAAGTGCAGCTTCAATAGGCACTCCTATAACTGGTAAGATAGTATGAGAAGCTATAACACCAGGTAAATGTGCTGCAAGTCCTGCTCCAGCAATTATGCATTCATAACCTTCTTTTTCTAAACATTTAATTGTTTCCATTAATTTTTCTGGTACTCTATGAGCTGAAAGTATATATGCTTTATATTCTATATTAAACTCCTTTAAAGCTTTAGCTGCTCCTTTCATTTTATCAGTATCAGATTTACTTCCAAAAATGATAGCTACTTTCATGTACTATACCTCCTTATATTTAAATATATAAAAAATTCCGCTAAGATCTCTATGAAGAATCCTAAAGCGGAACTTAAGCATACTGCAAAAGCATAGCTAAGATTCATCCATAGACAGAGAATTTATGGTTCCCTCGTAGAGACTCTCAAACCTTATTATTGAGATTATATGGATGATATATTTATCTGTGTTATATACACATATTAACATACATTTCTTAATGAATCAATATTATAAATTAAAAATATTCGTATATTATTGATATTTTATTTGTATTTTAATTTTAACATTCGTTACATTACGAACATTAAAATTTACTTATATTTTCCGCATCATTATATTTTATACAAATAATTACTGTATAATATGAAAAAATATATAAAAATAAAATAGATTTAATTTTTATATAGCAAATAAAATCTATTTTTTAAATTTGCTTTTTTAAAATTAAATCTATTTTAAAATATCTTAAATATATGATAATTATTTTTTCTTTTTTCTATAAGCAGTATCTTCAAGAGGAAGTTTTGTTCTAAATTGTCCATCGAACTTTAGGTAAGCTCCTTGAGCTGCTGGAGCTGCTGGTACAGTTGTAATTTCCCCTACTCCTTTTGCTCCATAAGCTAAATCATTTGTATTTTTTTCAACTATTATATATTCAATTTCTGGTACATCTGTAGCTCTAAATAATCCTAAAGTTCCAAATTTACCAGTTGGAACAGATTTATTTAAAGGATAATCCTCTGTAAATGCATATCCAAGTCCCATGACTACTCCACCGTCAATTTGTGCTTCTACATTTGTAACATTTATAGCCTTTCCAACATCATGCGCTGCAACTACTTTTTCTACTTTCCCATTTTCATCAAGAATAACAACTTGTGTTGCATAACCATAAGCTACGTGACTTACTGGATTCTTTTTATTAGAGTTAATAGGATCTGTTATACCTTGATATTCTCCATAGAATTCTTCACCTTCACACTCTTTTAATGATGCAGTGGATAATTTATCTTTAAGCTTTAAAGCTGCCACTCTTGTAGCTTCTCCAGTAAATACTGTTTGTCTTGATGCTGTGGTTGTTCCTGAATCTGGTGCAAATTTTGTATCAGGTAAATCTAAAATTATCTGCTCTGGTAATATATCTGTTGTTTCACATATTATTTGTGTAAGAATTGTTCCAAGTCCTTGACCTATACAAGCTGCGCTGGTTCTTATGTGAACCTTTCCATCAACAACTACTAAATTACATCTTCCAATATCCGGTATTCCAACACCAACTCCTGCATTTTTCATACAACTGGCTATTCCAGCACATTTATTCTTTTCATAGGCATCTTTCACAGCCAATAGAGTTTCTTTTATAGCTGTTCCTTCATCGGCAATTTGTCCATTAGGTAATGCATCACCTGGTTCCACTGCATTTTTAAATCTTATTTCCCAAGGAGATATATCAACTTTTTCAGCTAAAAGATTTAAATTACACTCTGATCCAAAAACTGATTGCGTTACTCCGAATCCTCTAAATGCCCCACCTGGAGGATTATTAGTATATACTGCTGTACCTTTTATCTTTACATTAGGGCATTTATATGGTCCAGCCGCATGAGTACAAGCCCTTTGAAGTACAGGACCTCCTAAAGATGCATAGGCCCCAGTATCTGATATAATATCTGCTTTAAAGGCAGTTAAAGTTCCTTCTTCATCACAAGCAGTAGTAATTGTCATTTCCATAGCATGTCTTTTAGGATGAATCATTATACTTTCTTTACGACTTAAAGTTACTTTAACGGGCTTTTTAATAATCCATGCAAGGAGAGCAGCATGATGTTGTACGCTCATATCTTCTTTACCACCAAAGCCACCACCTACATATTTGCTTATAACCCTAACTTTTTCTTGAGGAAGTCCTAAAAGTTCAGAAACTTCTCTTTTCTCATCATATATCCCCTGAGATCCTGTATAAACAATGACTCCATCCCCATCTGGCATGGCCAAAGCACTTTCAGGTTCTAAAAAAGCATGTTCAGTAAATGGAGTGGAATAGTGATTTGTAACCACATATTTAGAATTAGCTATTGCCTCATCCACATCTCCTCTATTAACTTTCTCCACTGTTAAAACATTTCCCTTGGGATGAATTTTAGGTGCCTCTTCACCCATAGCTATATTAGGGTCAGAAATAGGTTCTAATTCTTCATATTCTACCTTTATTAAATTAAGTATTTCTTTTAAAGCATTCTTATTTTTTGCAGCTACTAAGGCTACTGAATCTCCAACATATCTTGTTTCCTCACCAACATCTATCATTGCAGGCCAATCTTTCATAATATGTCCTATATATCTTTTCCCTGGAACATCCTTTGCTGTAATAATTGCTTCTACATCTGGATGCTTTAAAGCCTCACTTATATCAATATTTTTCACTAATGCTCTAGGATATTTTGTTCTTAAAGCAGAGCCAAAAATCATTCCCTCTATCTTCATATCATCTACATATTTTCCTATACCTAAAACTTTATCTCTTGCATCTATCCTTGGAATACTTTCTCCTACTTTTCCTTTATATTCTTCATCAAGTATAAGCTTACCATTTCTAAGAGCTTCTGCAGCTATTTCAATAGCTCTTATTATTTTTACATATCCAGTACATCTGCATACGTTTCCCCTAATTGCAGTTTTAATTTCTTTTTTATTTGGATTTAGATTTTTATCTAAAAGTGCTTTTGCACTTATTATCATTCCAGGAATGCAAAAACCACATTGTACTGCACCAGCTTTAGAAAAGGCCCATGTAAAAACTTCTTTTTCAAATTCTGTTAACCCTTCTACAGTTTTAATCTCTTTACCATGTACTTTTGCAGTTGTATTTAGGCATGCTCTAACAGCCCTGCCATCGAGAAGTATCATACAGGCTCCACAGGCTCCTTCTGCACAGCCATTTTTTACTGAAGTTAAATCCTCATGATCCCTCAAATATTCAAGCAAATTTATATTTTCTGAAACAGATACATTTCTTCCATTTAAGATAAATTCATACACATTTATTACCTCCATATATTTATGTATCAATAAGCCTATTATTTTCTATTCATATGTCTAAATGTATAAAACTATAAATGAACTTTACACGATAACTACCATATCTAATATCATCATCTTATTAAAAATTAGAATAAAGAGGTCTACATCTCTGTATAAGCATTTGATAAGCTTTAATTAGAATAAATATTTCATATAAAGCCCCAAACTGTGTTTATGATAAATAAATGTATAATGAAGAAATGGAGATAAATATTCTCCATTTCATCATTTATTTTTATTATTTAGGTTATACTAATTTTTTAAAATATACTAACAAAATAAATCAGAATTCTATTTTACTACATAGCATAATTTAATATATACTATTATTTATTGGCAAATTCCTTTACATAAGTTATTGGTATAAGAGCATACATTGCTGCTGATTTTACTAATTCATCTTTCCAAGTTCTTTCATTAGGAGCATGAGCTTGATCTTCATGTCCTGGTCCAAATCCTATGCATGGTATTCCATATCTACCCATTATAGAAACTGCATTTGTAGAGAATGTCCATTTATCAACTTTTGGTTCACTCTTAAATAAATTTTGATAGCATTTAACAGCTGCTTCACATATTGGATGATCTTCTTTTAATACCCAAGTTGGGAAGAAGCATTCTGTTGGATATACTAAATCAGTATATGAAGGTCTTTCATAGCTATACATTTCAACTTCAGCTTTTGCAGCTTTAACAGATGGTAAATTTTTAATTTGTTGAATTGCATATTCCCAAGTTTCACCATCTGTAAGTCTTCTATCTACAGATATAGAGCATCCATCTGCAACTGCACATCTTGAAGGTGATGAGAAGAATATTTCAGATACAGTTAAAGTACCTTTTCCTAGGAATTCATCATATTTTAAATTTTCATTTAAAGCTTTTAATTCATTTAAGATAGGAGCCATTTTAAATATTGCATTATCTCCTCTTTCTGGTGCTGAACCATGGCAACTAACTCCATGAGTTGTAACTTTTATTTCCATTCTTCCTCTATGTCCTCTATATATGTTTAAAGAAGTTGGTTCTGTAATTACAACAAATTCTGGTTTTATTTTATCTTCATTGATTATATATTGCCAACATAAACCATCACAGTCTTCTTCTTGAACAGTACCAGTTACTATTAAAGTATAGTCATCTTCTAATCCAAGGTCTTTAATTATTTTTCCAGCATATACCATAGAAGCCATTCCGCCTTCTTGGTCTGTTACTCCTCTTCCTATTATTATTTCATCATCTTCATAGCCTTCATATGGATCATAGTTCCATAAATTTTTATCGCCTACTCCAACTGTATCTATATGAGCATCCATAGCAATAACATGTTTTCCATGTCCTATATATCCTAATACATTTCCCATAGGATCTATGTCTACTTTATCAAAACCTACTTTTTCCATCTCTTCTTTTATTCTAAGTATTACACCTTTTTCATCGCAACTTTCACTTGGAATTCTAGCCATATCTCTTAAGAATTTTGTCATTTCTGGTTTATATTTTTCAGCTAATTTTAATATTTCTTCTTTATTCATGTTTTCCATTTAAATCCCTCCAAATTTTTTTATATTAGAATCGTTTCCAAACTTCTTTTGCTAGTTCTCTACTTCTAGCTATAACTCTTTCTTCATCGACATGAAGAAGTTTTCTGTCTTCCATTAACACTTTACCATTTATAATAGTTGTATCTACATGTCTTCCATTGATACCAAATAATATATGTCCATTTATATTATTTTCATTAATTGGTGTTGGTGGATTATAATCTACTACGATTATATCTGCTAGAGCACCTTCTTTTAAAACTCCAACCTTACCGTCGATAAATCTTTCAGTAATTTTCCTATTATTTTCAAATAACATTTCAGGAATTTCGGTCCATGCAACAGTTGAATCACCAGTAGCATGTTTATGAATAATGTTTGCTACTTTATAAGATTCAATAATATCTGGAGTATATCCATCAGTTCCGAGTCCTAATAAAATGCCTTTTTTGTACATCTTAAGTACTGGAGAAACGCCTACTGCATTACCCATATTTGATTCAGGATTATGAACTACTATTGTATTCTTTTCTTTAAGCATATCCATTTCTTCATCTGAAACATAAATACAATGTACCGCTATAGTTTTATCACAAAGAACTCCTGCATCATTCCATCTTTCTATAATTCCCTTGCCGTATTTTTTCTTTGAATCCTCTAAATCTTCAATGCCTTCTCCACAATGAACATGGAATCCTGTATTTAATCCTTTAACTGCATCTACACATTTTTCTAAAGTTTTATCAGATATTGTCATAGATGCATGAAGTCCAAACATACCTTTAATCATGTCATCATTTTTAGCATTACAATGCTTAATAAATTCTACATTTTCATTAATGCCTTCTTGTGCAATTTTTTCCCCATCTCTATCAGAAGTTTCGTAACACAAATTACTACGAATTCCAATTGTATCTGATGCTTCTGCAATCTTAAATAAGCTTCCTTTAACAGCGTGAGCACTAGCATGGTGATCAAATACAGTTGTTACACCATTTTTTATTTGATCGATCATAGGTACCGCAGCACTATAATAAACATCTTCTAAGGTTAATACCTTATCTAATCTCCACCAAAGACCTGTAAGTATGTCACATAATGACTTTGCTGGCGGACTATCATTAGCCATGCCCCTAGCAAAAGTACTATAATAATGCATATGAGTATTTATAAAGCCCGGCATTATAAGTTTTCCTTTTGCATCTATAAATTGGGATTCCTTATACTTATTTTTTAAAGTTTCTGTTGATCCAATTTCAATTATTTTATTCTCATCAACAGCAATACATCCATTGTCTATGATTGGTCTAGTATTATCTCTAGTTATAACCTTTCCATTTCCAATCAGCAACATATGATTTACCCCCCATTTTTAATATTAATTTATAACATATAACTATATTCATTTACGAAAGTTTTAATCATACTGTCCATTTCTTGTGAAACATCATTTTCTTTTCCGATAGTATAATCTATAATTTCAGCATCTTCTCTTCTAACCTTACAGATTCCCTTATCTTTATCTGTAACTAAGAATCCTTTATTTGTACTATTTTCAAAATCTTCCTTAGTCCAGAAAAGTGTCAGTTTATCTTTATATGGATTCCCTTTGTAAGGGCAGAAGATACCGCAGTTACCACATTCATTACACATTCCATCTAAATGTACTATTTGATGTGAAGAACTAAAATCTCCCTCTACATTAATAACTACATTGGCTCTATTAGGACAGACATCTACACATAATTCACATATGTTGCTACAAGATAGACATCTTTCTGATTCATTTTCTACACAATTATGATCTTTTAATATACCCTTTTTGCTGTATATTTTTTTCTCATTTATAGGTAAAACTTTCTTATCAAAGTCATTACTTAATCCTTCTTTTGATAAAATGTCCTTAGATACTGCTTTACCATCAGCTATAGCTTTAACGATAGTAGCTGGTCCCTTTTTCATATCTCCAGCAACATATACATTAGTAATATTTGTTTCGCGAGATTCCTTTACTTTAGGTAATCCCTTAGCATCTAATTCTATTTTATTCTTCTTAAGTAGATTACTATCTACTTGTTGTCCTACAGCTGAAATAACTGTATCCGCTTCCAATTCCTCAGTATTACCAGTACCAACAGGTTTTCTTCTTCCTGAAGTATCTTTTTCCCCTAATTTCATCTCTTCACAAATTAATTTTGAATCTTTTATAGACATTGGTGAAAGCAACTCTTTAAATACTATACCTTCTGATTGAACCAACTCTATTTCTTCTAGGCTAGCTGGCATATATTTTTTAGTTCTTCTATAAACTATGGAAACTTCTTCTACTCCATTAGTTCTCTTAGCTGCACGTGCCGCATCCATAGCTACATCGCCGCCGCCAATAATACAGACATGTTTTCCTAAATTAATATCTCCTTTAGAGGTTTTGTGATTTTCAAGGAATGAAATAGCATCAATAGTTTTTTCTCCACCATCTTTTAATGTTAGCTTACCTGGTTTCCAAGCACCTATTGCTAATACCACATAATCATATTCTTTTTTTAGAGCATCTATATCTAAATTTTCATCAATGCCAAATTTAAATTTAGCTCCTTGTTTTTTAACAAGATCAAAGTCTTTTTTAATCATTTTAGAAGAAATTCTAAACTCTGGAATAACATATTCTATAACTCCGTAAGGCTTTTCTTTCCTATCCATTACAGTTACATCTACACCATTTCTTCTTAAAAATAGTGCTACTGACAATCCTGCTGGCCCAGCTCCTATAACCGCTACTTTTTTATCACTTTTTATATTAGCTTCTTTAATGTTTTCAATATATTTATCTTCAGCATTTAACACAGCTGCTTTTTTCATATCTCTAATTAGAACTGATTCATCATAATCAAGTCTTGTACATTTATATTGACAATTATGATTACATATGGTTCCTGTTATTGCTGGTGAAGTATTATCCTTAGCTATTACTTCAAAAGCCTCATCATATTTTTTCTCCCCAACCAAAGATACATATTCAGGTATTTGTTGATTTATAGGACATCCTATAGTACAAGGTGCTACTGCACAATCATAAGTAGGAAGTTCTAAAGAAATCTTTCTACTATCTACAGATCTAAGATCTTTAAGATGGTACTTATCATTTACAGCTGAAGTTGCAAGTTCATTTAAATATTCTATATTGATACCTTTAAATGCACCTTTAAGATGTTCTTCTACTTTTTTAGCCATTTGAGTTATTCTTTCATAACCACCTGGTTTCAAAATAGTAGTTGCAAAGGTAACTGGTTGAATACCTGCATTTAAAATCTTTTCTACATTAAAGAAATCTGCACCACCTGAATAAGATATCTGTAAATCTCCATCAAATTCTGAAGCTAATTTACTTGCTAAAGATATAGTTAGTGGGAAAAGAGAACGTCCTGACATATACATCTCTTCACCAGGCAACTCATTATTTTCAATTTTAACTGGCAATGTATTGGTAAGTTTTACTCCTATTTCTAAATTTAATTTTTTAGCAACAGATTTTAAACGTTTAAGCATGGATACTCCATCTTTATATTGTAGGTCATTTATAAAATGATTAGGATTAAGGACTATATAATCGTATCCCATTTTGTCAAAAGTATCTCTAACAAACTTTTCACCTAAAAGAGTTGGATTCATTTTTATAAAAGTATGAAGATTTTTTTCTTCTAAAAGATACTTTGCAATCTTTTCAATTTCTTCTGGAGGACATCCATGAAGTGTAGATAAAGTAATAGATGGGCAAACTACTGGTGAAATTTTATCTAAATCTTCTTTACTAAAATTAGAGAACAAATCTATGTTAGAAAGTAATGTTTCTCTACATTCATTCCAAATTTTAGTAGTAGATGCATTTCTCATTCCTTCTATATAGGCATCCACTTTAGGAGATTTTATTCCATCCAAATCATACCCTACACTCATATTAAACATAAAGTCTCTTTCTTCACTTAAATTTAGCTCTTTCATTAAAACATGAAGTAAAAACCAGGCCTTTATGTATTCATCATAAGCCTTTGGTACTGTTAATTCTGTAGACCATTCCACATTATAGCATTCATCTTGTGCGTGAATGCACGGTTTAGATACAGGTAAATCCTCTCCATCAATAACTTGTACTGTCTTTAATTCAATAAAACGGCTTCCTGTTAAGTAAGATGCAACTATGTTCTGTGTTAATTGAGAATTAGGACCTGCTGCTGGACCAAGTGGTGATGCTAATTTTTCACCGAATAATTCTATATATTTTCCACTATCATTTTTATAAAATTTATTCTTATGGATACCAAAAATAGATTCCTTTTCTTTTAACTCCTCCATAGTCCATGTAATCATTTGCTTAAAAGAAATTGGTCGCATCTTATCACCCATATAAACTTCCCCCTTAAACTAATTTATATTTTAAATTATTTTCCGTAAAATCTTGGATTATTTGCTTTTATAAGTTCTTCAAATTTTAGGGCTGGATTCTTAACTTTACTTAAGAACATCATTGCTGCAATAATGTAAGGTTTATATCCAGCTTCTTTGTAAAGTGGTTCACGGTAACGATCAAATACTGATGCAGCTACTTCTCCTTCTTTACAGCTAACTCCAGTAATATCAGCTGGTAAACAGTGTAAATATAATGCTTTTCCATCTTTAGTAAGATTCATCATTTCCTCTGTGCATTCCCAATCTTTATGTTTAGCATTTTCTCCTAATAATTCTTTTTCTAAAACATCTATTTCTTCAAATTTACCTTCTCCATATAGATCTGTACGTCTTTCCATAAATGCAAAAGGTGCCCAGCTCTTAGGATACACTATATCTGCATCTTTGAAAGCTTCTTTCATTGAATTAGTTTTTGTAAACTTACCACCACTTGCTTTAGCATTTTTTATTGCTACTTCTTCTACTTCAGGCATTAAATCATATCCTTCTGGATGAGCAAGTACAACTTCCATTCCCATTCTTGTCATTAAACCTACTACACCTTGAGGAACTGAAAGTGGCTTACCATAAGATGGTGAATACGCCCAAGACATAGCTATTTTTTTGCCTTTAAGATTTTCTATTCCACCAAAATAATGTATCATATGAAGTAAATCTGCCATACATTGAGTTGGATGATCTATATCACATTGAAGATTTACAAGTGTAGGGCGTTGTTCTAAAACTCCTGATTCACATCCTTCTTGAACTGCCTCAGATACTTCATGCATATATTTATTTCCTTTACCTATAAACATATCATCTCTAATTCCTATAACATCTGCCATAAAAGAAATCATATTTGCTGTTTCACGTACTGTTTCACCATGAGCAATTTGAGATTTTCCTTCATCTAAGTCCTGAACTTCTAATCCTAATAAGTTACATGCACTTGCAAAACTGAATCTTGTTCTTGTTGAATTATCACGGAATACTGAAATTCCTAATCCACTATCAAATACTTTTGGAGATATGTTCTTTTCTCTCATTTTTCTTAAAATATCTGCTACTGTAAACACAGCTTTAAGTTCATCATCAGTTTTCTCCCAAGTTAGGAAAAAATCATTATTGTACATTTTTTCAAATTCAATATTCTTTAGTTCTTCAATTAATTTTTTAATATCTTGCATAGATACGCCTCCTATTTTTTATAATTAAATTTTAAATTTACATACTAAATTAATTAAAATTCCCAAGTTTTGTTTTTAACTTTTATATCCTCCTTGTACTATTTTATATAAGCAATATTTATGCCAAATACTCTAAAGCCTATAAGTGGTTAATTCAGAAAAATTATCTCAATAAATTTATTATTAAAATGATAAATTTATCATTTTAATAATAAATTTACTAAATGTTATAAATATTCATTATAATGCTTAACTTATTAATATTTCTTATCATTTTGATAAATTCTAAAAAAAGAACCTTTTTAAATCTACAAAAGGTTCTTTATAATTACAAAATTATTATTTATTTAATACTAAAAAAATCTATTTTTTTTCTTTTTAAAAATTGTCCGTATCCTTTTTCTCCAATAAATTTATTATCTTTTACTATGATTTTTCCCCTTGAAATTGCCATTACTGGATACCCTTGAAGTTCAAATCCTTCATAAGGAGTATAATCAACATTTTCATGTAACATAGATTTGGTAATCTTAACTTTTTTATTAGGATCAATTATAATAATATCTCCATCAGAACCAACTGCAATAGTTCCTTTCTTTGGATATAGTCCAAATATTTTTGCAGGTTTTGTACTTACCAAATCTACAAATTTATTTAAGGATATTCTTTTTTTCATAACTCCCTCTGAAAAAATTAAAGGTATTCTAGTTTCTATACCTGGTACTCCACTTGGACATTTAGTAAAATCATCTTTTCCTAATTGTTTTTCTATACTAAAATTAAATGGGCAATGATCTGTAGCAATAACTTGTATATATCCATCTTGAATCCCTTTCCATAAGGCATCTTGATTAGATTTTTCTCTTAGGGGAGGACTCATAATATATTTTAATCCTTCATTATTTTTACTATTATATCTGCTTTCATCTAAAAAAAGATATTGAGGGCATGTTTCTGTAAAAATATTTTTTTGTCCCCTATCTATAGCCATTTTTATATAATCTAATCCTAACTTACAGGAAAGATGTACTATGTACAGAGGAGAATCTCCTGCTACATTAGCGATATTTAGCATTCTATTTATAGATTCTCCCTCACAACATACTGGTCTACTTTTTGCATGATATATAGGAGATGTAAAACCATTGTTTGAATAATATTGTCTAAGATAGTTAACCATATCATTGTTTTCTGGATGTACAGCTGTAAGTATACCAATTTCTTTAGATTTCATAAGTACTTTAAATATTTCTAAATCACTTAATTTATAATCATAAGTTAAATAAACTTTATTGCTTGTTATTCCTTCACAGGAGAGGTCTTCAAGTTCTTGTAATATATTATCGTTTACATGTTGTATAACACCATGAAAACCATAGTCTATAACTGCATTCCCCTTAGCATAATTATGATATAAATTTATTTGATGGTGTAAATCACATCCTTTAGGTCCAAAGGCTAAATGGTCTACTATACTTGTAGTACCACCACATGCAGCTGCTACAGTTCCAGTATAAAAATCATCTGTAGCTACAGCTATTCCTACATCTAAATTAAGGTGAGTGTGAACATCTACTCCTCCAGGAATTACATATTTCCCATGAGCATCAATGATTTCGTCAGCCTCTTCAATTAGATCCATACCTATTTTAGTTATGATACCATTTTTTATATAAATATCTCCTTTAAAGGTATCTCCTGAAGTAACAATAATTCCATTTTTTATTAAAGTGGCCATCGTAAAATCGCATCTCCTTTTGTGAATATTATGAAAAATGATTTTAAATTTATATATTTCTTTATTTCTTTATCAGCTACTTCTATTTTATAGCTATTTCTTTATCGTTTTTTATTGATAAATTTTTATTCTTTCCAAATTCATTAAAAAATAAATTTAAAAGTATTGCTGCTAAACTACCAGTTGTTATACCACTATGGAAAAGAGTTTCTACCCATTTTGGAAATCTACTATAAAAACTTGGTACTGCTAAAGGAATCATAGCAAGCCCAATACTTACTGCTATTATCATACCATTTTTAGTTCCTTTAAATTCAACCTGCCCAAGGCTTGAAATTCCACCTGAAGCTACCATTCCAAACATAGCTATACCAGCTCCACCAAGAACAGGATATGGTATAGATGCAACTACTGCTCCTGCTTTTGGGAATAATCCTAATAATATTAGAATTCCACCTGAGGCTGCTACTACAAAACGACTTTTTACACCAGTCAAATTTACAAGCCCTACATTTTGACCAAAAGCAGTATGAGGAAATGTATTAAATATACCTGCAAGCATTGTAGCAAATCCATCTGTTCTAAGACCTCTGGTTAAATTTTTATCGTCAATATCTTTTCCAACCATTTCATGTATAGCTATCATATTTCCTGTAGCTTCTGTCATCATAACTAGCATAACTAATATCATTGAAATTATAGCTGTCAAGTCAAATTTAAGAGCACCGAAATATAAAGGAATATCTATATTAATCCAACCTGAACTATGAACTCTAGTAAAATCGGACATTCCTAACATTGAAGCAACAATAGTTCCTACAACTATTCCTAATAGTATAGATATATTTCCTAAAATTCCTTTGAAAAATTTATACATAATTAAAATTAAAATTAAAACAAATAAAGCTAACAAAATATTTTTAGGGCTAGCAAATGTAGGAGACTTTACATCATTGCCTGCACACCATCTCACTGCTACTGGAAGCAATGAGATTCCTATTATAGTTATTACAGTACCTGTTACTACTTTAGGGAAAAATCTTATAAGCTTTCCGAAGAAAGGTGCCATAATAAAACAAAACAACCCAGCTATAAATGTAGCTCCAAAGATAGTTGTAATACCTGTAATAGGATCCCCTGGATAAGTATTCGCAATAGCTAACATAGCCGATACTGAAGCAAAACTTGCACCTTCAATAACAGGAACTTTCGCTCCAATAAAATTCTTTATACCTAAAGATTGTACTAAAGTTGCTATACCTGCTACAAAAAGGTCTGCATTTATAAGAAATATTGTTTGTTCTGCTGGTAACTTTAGTGCACCACCTACTATTAGAGGAACAGCAACTGCACCTGCACACATCGCCAATACATGTTGTAAACCTAAAATAAATAACTGCTGTGGTGGAAGTAATTCATCAACAGGAGCTATTGCTTCATTTACTTTATTATCCATTTTTATACCCCCATGAATTCTTTATTTTGAATATTCACCATTCCAAACAATTTTTCTGTATTTATCTGGATCTGTATCACCTTCAGTACTGAATAAAAGTACTCTTGAATTTTCATCTAATTTTAGTTGTTCTCTTAATTCTTCCATATCATCATTTGTCATTATGGCATTTAATAATCCTGATGTTACTGCTCCTGACTCTCCTGATATTATTTTTCTATCTTCTTTAATAGGATTTCCTAACATTCTCATACCATTTGCTGAAACCCAATCTGGACAAGATACAAAGGTCGAACTATAAGATTTTAATACTTCCCATCCTATGGTATTTGCTTCTCCACATGCAAGACCAGCCATTATAGTAGGCATATCTCCAGTTACTGCTCTTGGCTTTCCATCCCCAGCTACTGCTGATCTATATAAACAGTCTGCTTCATCAGCTTCTACTATTACAGTTGTTGGACATTCATCTTTAAATACTGAAGCAAAGTATCCTTGAACAGCTCCTGCTAAAGAACCAACTCCAGCTTGAACAAATATATGTGTAGGTTTCTCTACATTTAATTCTCTTAATTGTTCCAATGCTTCTGATGCCATAGTTCCATATCCTTGCATTATCCAAGTAGGTATTTCCTCATATCCTTCCCAAGCAGTATCTTGAACCATAACCCATCCATTTTCTTTCGCCTGAGAGGCTGCAAGTCTTACTGCATCATCATAGTTGAACTCAGTTATAGATGCTTTAGCGCCTTCTTTTCTTATATTTTCAAGACGTGTTAATGAAGATCCCTTTGGCATATAAACTATTGATTTTTGATTTAATTGTGTTGCAGTCCATGCTACTCCACGACCATGGTTACCATCTGTAGCTGTAATAAATGTTATATCACCAAGCTTTTTTCTTGCTTCTTCTGAAGTAAGTTTTTCATAACTTACTTCTGATATATCTTTTCCTAGCCTCTTAGCTAAATATTTACCCATAGAAAAAGAACCACCTAATACTTTAAAAGCATTTAATCCAAAACGATAAGATTCATCCTTTACATATACTCCAGCTACACCTAAGTGCTTTGCTAAATTATCTAGATTTACTAAAGGAGTCTTTGTAAATTGTGGGAAGCTTTGATGAAAATCTCTAGCTTTTTTTATTTCTTCTTCTCCTAAAAATTCAACAGACGCTTTATCTACCTCCCCTTTCATAGTGTTGTTTTTCCATTTTATGTTTTTACTCATAATAATACCTCTTTTCTTTTTTTGCTTTATATATATCCATAAGCAATACTTGTGCCAAATTTTTAACCATTTGATATTTCTTATGAATATAAAATTCTAGACTAGATGGTATTTGTGTAAAATAGAAATACTTTATTAAAATAAAAAGATACAAAGCCTATAATCTGCTTTGCATCTTTTATTATTTAAAAATATATAGTTTTATTATCAAAATAATAATTAATTATCATTACGGTAAAATACATATTTTTATTGCTTTTAAACGTAATTAATGTTAAAATTTTATCATTTTGATAAATGCTTCATCTCCTCTAATTTTCTATACAGGGTAGCTATGCCTATTCCTAAACGCTTTGCTGCCAGTTGTTTCCCTCTAGTATCATGCCCATATATATCTAAAGCTTTTAAAATATACTCTTTCTCTATTTCTTTTAAAGGTCTTATATCTTCATCTGTACCTGTACCTGTACCATAAATTTGAGTATTTTTATTCTCAACTATATTAGGTGGAAGCATGTTCATAGTTACTATTCCACTATCATCTGCCATATTTATCATAAATTCTACGGCATTTTCAAGTTCTCTTACATTACCATACCAAGGATAATTTACTAATATATCTTTGCACTCTTTATCAACTTTATAAACAGATTTATCAAATAATCCATTATATTTTTTTATTAACATTTCCATAAGAAGTTCTATATCTTCTTTTCGTTCTCTTAAAGGTGGTATTTTCAATGGAATAACATTGAGCCTATAATACAAATCTTCTCTAAACTTATTTTCTTTTATTAGTTTTTTTAAATCCTTATTAGTAGCTGCTATAACCCTTATATCTAAATCTATCAAATGATTAGATCCTATTCTTACTAATTTTCTTTCCTGAAGTACTCTTAAAATTTTCACTTGAAGATATAAAGGCATATCTCCTATTTCATCTAAAAATATTATTCCCTTGTTAGCTAATTCAAATTTTCCTACTCTTCCATTTGGATCTGCTCCACTAAAAGCTCCTCTTACATATCCAAATAATTCACTTTCTAAAAGAGCATCTGGTATAGCGCCACAATTTATGGCTATAAAAGGATTAGTATTTTTATCACTTTCACAATGTATAGCCCGTGCAATTACTTCTTTACCTGTACCACTTTCCCCAGTTATAAGAACTGTAGAACTTGATGAGGCAATCTTTTTAATCCTATTTTTAAGTTGAATCATAGCCTTTGACTCACCAATAATATCTTCAACTTTTATAACTTCTCTTCCACCACTAACCTTACATATTTTAGATTTTAAATGTTTTATTTCTTCAAACACAAATATTTTGTCATATGATGATAATATGGGGAAAACAGGTATAATCTTACCCATAAGTTTAAATTTTTCATTATCTATGACTATGGTATATACTTCTCCACCCATTACATATTCACTAGTAGAAGATATAGTTATTTTTTTGTTTATATTATTAGCCTTCAGTTTAAGTTGTTTCATAGCACTCATATTCATATGAACTATTTCATCACTTTTAGTAACTAAAACACCTTTATCTACACTGTCTATTATTTGATTCAATAAATTTACCATCATATGACTTCTTTCAATTTCAAGATGTTCATATGATTTAGTGCTTATAAAATCAGATATTTGATCTAACATTTGAATATATGAATCAAAATTTTCTATGAAATGATTTCTTTGACTCTCCTTTGAACATACAAGCCCTATTACACCTATAATATCTTTATTTAATATTATGGGTGTACACACTAGCATTTTTTCTAGACAATTATCCCTATGATTACATTTTTTGCATAAACAATGATGTCCTGGATTCTTTATTATCTGCTTATCTCCAGTTTTTATAACATGATCATATACATATCCTTCCTTTGATATATCTTTGTTTATTGCATCTTTATAAATACCTGTTCCTGCTATTCTACACAAGTTCTTATCTACAATTTCAACATCTACATTTATTACACTTGAAATTATATTTGCATATTTAGCTACTGTGTCCTGAATTTCTAATAATGTAGAATCCTTCATTTTATATCATTCCTTAAACAATATTTTTATTTTTTTCTACAACAGACTTCAATATATCCCATAAAATTATTTTATCACAATTAAATGTAAACATAAACAATTTTTAACTGTGCAATTTATCAATAGGATAATTTTTTTTAATATACCATTAAAAATCTAAGCTATATCTAGTTTATCAGTATTATAAATATTTATCATTTTAATAATTATGCTCCATTTCCCTTATTTATACATACTATAATTTATTTTATAACACTACTATGCGTAGTATTTTGAAACTATTTATTTTAATTTGTAAATAAATACCCTTGGCATATTTATTGCTTCAATTATTTAGAAAAATAACATTATATTGTAGAGGTAACCATGCTTATTTCAAATATATTAAACTTTAAAAAAGGATCTATTGTATCGATAGTTGGTGTTGGTGGGAAAACCTCTTTAATGTTTAATTTATCAGAAGAGTTAAGATCTAATAACAAAGTTCTATCAACAACTACTACAAAGATATATAATCCCGACAAAATATACTACGATTTTATATGCATTGGAGAAAAAAATTGCTATATATATGACCACCTTAAACAAAATGGTGTATATGTATATGGTAAATATATAAATAATGATAATAAATTAATAGGTTTTAGTAAAAATTTTTTAGATGAAAAGTTTAAATATTTCGATTATTCTCTAATAGAGGCAGATGGTTCTAAAAGAAAGCCTATTAAAGGTTGGAAAGATGATGAGCCTGTTATATGTAAAAATACAACTAAAACTATAGGAGTATTGGATATAACTTGTATAAATAAAATAATAAATGATTTTAACGTTCATAGGGTATCGCATTTTTTAAAAATAACTAATGGAAAGTTAGGTGAAAAAATATCTATACCTATGATAAGTTCGTTAATAGTTCATCCCTTAGGACTTTTTAAGGATTCTTTAGGAGAAAAAATATTATTTATAAATAAAGTTGAAAACCAACATAGTATTTTTTTATCCTATGAATTAATAAAATATATTTTAACTATTTCTAACTCATGTATAGACAAAATAGTTATAGGAAGCTTAAAAGAAAAAAATTATAATTTGATATCATTTTAAATTGGAGGGCTATTATGGTAAATGCTGTAATAATGGCATCAGGTTACTCAACTAGAATGGGAAAAAACAAATTAATATTACCTTTCAAAGGAAAACCAATAATAGAACATGTTATAGATGCGATCAAAAAATGCAACTTCAATGAAATAATTTTAGTTGGCAAAGAAAATAAAGTTTTAGATATAGCTAAAAAGAAAAATATTTTAACTGTTTTAAATACAAAAGCCTACAAAGGCCAAAGTCAGTCTATAAAATTAGGTATTTTAAATACATCTTCATCAAAAGGCTATATGTTTTTTACTGGTGACCAACCATTATTAGATTCATATACTATCAACTTATTATTGAATACCTTTACAGAAAATAATAACTATATAATAATTCCTAAATATAAAAACAAAGTTGGCTCCCCTGCCATATTTCCTGAAAAATTTAAAGATGAATTGCTTAATTTACAAGGAGATGTGGGAGGTAAAACTGTTATAAATAATCATATAAATGAAATTATATTTGTAAACTTGAGAAATGGATATTCTTTATTTGATATTGATACTTCAAAGGATTATGAATATATATTAAACAAAAATTTGTACCAAGGATGTGATAACTATGATAAACAATATATATAAAGATATCATAATTGTTAGAGGCGGAGGAGATCTAGCTTCAGGGACTATACACAAACTTCATAGAAGTGGTTTTAAAATATTAGTTTTAGAAACTTATAATCCAACCTCTATAAGAAGAAATGTATGTTATAGCGAAGCTATCTATAATGGTAAAATTACTATTGAAAATACTACTGCTGTAAAAGTAAACAATTTAAATGAAATATTAAAATGTTGGCAAAATAATAAGATTCCTATTACAGTGGATCCTCATGGAAAATTTATAGAAATGCTGAAACCTAGAATATTGGTGGATGCTATACTTGCAAAGAAGAATCTAGGTACAAAAATAGATATGGCGGAAATAACCATAGGCCTTGGCCCAGGGTTTTGTGCAGGTAATGATGTGCATGCTGTTATAGAAACCATGAGGGGACACAATTTGGGACGAATTATACTAAAAGGAGAGGCTATGAAAAACACAGGAGTACCTGGAGAAATTGGAGGATACTCTAAAGAGAGAGTTATATACAGTCCAGGTGAAGGAATTATTAAAAATGCAAGAAAAATTGGTGATTTTGTATCATCTGGTGAAATTTTAGCTTATGTGGATAATTTAGAAATTAAAACAGAAATAAGCGGATTATTAAGAGGACTTATAAGAGATGGTAGTAAAATAAAAATAGGCTTAAAAATCGCTGATGTAGATCCTAGATGTCATGAAATAAAAAATTGTTATACCATTTCTGATAAAGCACGTAATATTGCTGGTGGAGTATTAGAAGCCATACTATATTTTATGAATGAAAATACAGAAAGTAGGTCAAATTTATGGAACAAGATATCTTAAGAAATATTTATAAAAGTGTAAATAATGGTGACACAGTTGCTTTAGCTACTCTAACTCATATTTCAGGTTCTTCTCCAGGTAAGACTGGTTCCCTAATGGCAGTGTGGGAAAATGGGGAAATTCAAGGCACTGTAGGCGGTGGCAAAGTTGAATACGAAATCATAAATAAATCTATAGAATGTATTAAAAATAATGAAAGTAGTAATTTTAAATATAAATTAAATGAAAGTGGCGAGCTAGGTATGCAGTGTGGTGGAGAAGCTGAAGGCTTCATAAAAATATTTGCTCCTGAAACTAAACTTATAATAGTTGGTGCTGGTCATATATCCTTTCATCTCCACAAAATAGCTAAAATATTAAATTTCTATACAGTAGTAATAGATGATAGAGAAGATTTTGCAAATAATGAAAGATTCCCTAATGCCAACGAAATAATAGTTGAAAAAGTAGATAAAGCTTTATCCGAGTATCCTATAAATAAAAATACTTATATTATTATAGTAACAAGAGGACATAAAGATGATGCTTTAGCTTTAGAAACTGTAGTTTCAAAAAATGCAGCTTATATTGGTATGATAGGAAGTTCTAATAAAACATCCTACGTTATGAATAATCTAATTGCTAAAGGAGTCTGTAGAGAAGACTTAGAAAAAGTATTTGCTCCTATTGGATTAGATATAGCCTCTGAGAAACCAGAAGAGATAGCAGCTGGTATTTTAAGTGAAGTTTTATTAATTAAAAATAAAGGAACTTTAAATCATATAAAAGATTTAAAAAAGATAAATTTTTAAATCTTTTAACCAAAGGAGAATTACTATGTATAATATATTAATTAGCTGGAATATACCTATAAAACTTTATGAAAATGAGATGATTCCATGAACAAAATAAAAAAATATTTAATATTTCAATTAGGTATTATCCTAATTCTATTATCAATTTTTACAGGAAGATATTCTATATCTTTAAGGGATTTATATTTTATAAATGATAAAACTATTGCTATATTTTTTAATTTACGATTGCCAAGAATTATAGCTGCATTACTTGTTGGTGGTGCCTTATCTACTGCTGGTGCCTCTTATCAAGGTATGTTTAGAAATCCTTTAGTATCTCCTGATATTTTAGGTGCCTCTGCTGGAGCCAGCTTTGGTGTTGCAGTAGGTATATTACTTTCTTTAAATGTTCAATTTATACAAGTTTTTGCATTTATATTTGGGTTAATTGCAGTTATAAGTTCTTGGAGAATAAGCAAAAGAATCCCTCATCATGATCCAAGTTTAGTATTGGTTTTATCTGGAATGCTGGTACAAGGAATATTTACATCTGGAGTATCTCTTGTTAAATATATATGTGATCCTTATGATAAACTACCTGCTATAACCTTTTGGCTTATGGGGGGCTTATCTTCTATAACTTTAAAAGATTTACAAATTATGATAATACCAATAGTCCTAGGATTAATACCTTTACTTTTAATAAGATGGAAACTTAACATATTATCCCTTCCAGAAGAAGAAGCAAAAACTCTAGGAGTAAATACAGATAGAATAAGAATTATTGTAATAATATGTTCCACCTTACTTAGTGCTTCAATTGTTTCTTACTGTGGAATTATTGGATGGGTAGGGTTAGTTATTCCTCATTTAACAAGATCATTATATGGTCCTAATTATAAAATATTACTTCCAACTTCTTTTATTATAGGTGCCTTATATATGCTCTTAGTAGATGACTTAGCTAGATGTGTATTTCCTGTGGAGGTTCCCCTTGGAATATTAACTTCTCTAATAGGAATACCATTTTTCGCTTACTTATTAATAAACGTAAGGAAGGGTTGGATATGAAATTAGAAATAAAAAAAGCTTCTTTTGGTTATGATGATACCATACTTTATAAAAATTTATCCTTTAGTTTAAATTCAGGAGAATTGCTATGTGTTCTCGGTCCTAATGGTGTTGGAAAGACAACCTTTTTTAAAGCTATATTGAATATTTTAAAATTAAAATCTGGGAAAATATTAATAGATGCTAAGAATATAAATTCTTATTCTCCTAATGAATTATATAAATATATGGCTTATGTACCTCAAGCACACACTCCACCTTTTCCTTTTACTGTGTTTGATGTAGTTCTAATGGGTCGTGCTGTATACATAAAGGAATTTTCTTCTCCAAGCAAGATTGATAAACAAATTGCGGAAAACTCTTTGAATACTTTAGGTATATTACACTTAAAAAATAAAATTTATACAGAAATAAGTGGTGGTGAAAGGCAACTTGTGTTAATAGCAAGAGCTATTACTCAGGAAGCTTCTATAATCATAATGGATGAACCTACATCAAATCTTGATTATGGAAATCAAATAAAAGTTTTAAATTTAATAAAATCACTATGTAATAATAGCAATAAAACTATACTTATATCTTGTCATAATCCAAATCATGCTCTTTTGTATGGAAGTAAAGTTATTATTATGAAAAAAGGAGGATTATTTTCCTTTGGTAATCCATCTGATGAAATTACTCCTAAAGTTATAAAAGAAACTTATGGAATAGATATAAAAATGATAAATACTAATATTAGTGAGAACTCACAACAAAATATATGCATACCCTTTAACTCTAATTTTAAATAAATTTTTACATACCTATGTACACGAAATGTTTATCCGATGACTACCTGCCTTAATACTCCTCTTCTTCAAAGTGGGAATAAAAAGCAGATACCTAGATAACCATTTTCTAAGCTTCACAGGGAGTAAAAACTACCTATAAAGCTTAGAACTCTATTTATGAAAGGAGTATCAATACGATGCTAAAAAAAATATCAAAACAAATTACAGTCTTAACACTAATTTTACTTATTGTATTCTCTTTTTCCGGATGTACTAATAAAACTCAGACTACTTCGAATAACTACAGAACCATAACAGATCAAGCTGGAAGAGAAGTAAAAGTCCCTGAAAAAATAGAAAAAATTTATTGTACAAGTCCCTTAGGATCTGTATTTATCTATTCATTATCTCCTGAAAAACTAGTTGCATGGAATAACAAGATTCCTAAAAAATCTCTTAAATATCTTGGCGAAGATGTGGCCAAACTTCCTGTAGCTGGTAGCCTACAAGGTAAAAAATCAGGCAACATAGAAGAAATATCTAAGTTAAAGCCTGATATAGTAATATCTATGGGAGATATAAACGATTCAACTATATCTGGGGTAGAAAAATTTCAAAAGCAATCAAATATACCTTTTATACTTGTAGATGGTAAAATGGATAAATTACCTGAAGCCTATAAATTTGTAGGTGATTTATTAAATAAAAAAGAGAAAGCTAAGGAACTTGCTATTTATTGTGACAAAACTCTCAAATCATCAAAAGAAATCACAAATATCATCAAAGAAGATAAAAAAATAAAAGTTTATTATGCTGAGGGTCCTAAAGGTTTAGAAACAGATCCAGAAGGTTCCCTGCATTCAGAAGTTATAACCTATGCTGGTGGAAAGAATGTAGCTAATTTTCCTGTAAAGCATGGTTCAAGAAATACTATATCTATGGAACAAATTATATCTTGGAATCCTGATGTTATTGTTTCAGATTCTAATACATTTAATGATAGTTCTTGGAATCAAGTTTCCGCAACAAAGGAAAATAAAATATATACAATACCATCATTACCCTTCAACTGGTTTGATAAACCACCATCAATTAACAGGCTAATAGGGATAAAATGGTTTCAATCTTGCCTATATCCTGAACTATATAAGGGAGACATAAAAAAAGATACTAAAGAATTTTTTAAATTATTTTATCATAAAGATCTTTCTGATGAAGAAGTTAATAATATTCTAAAAGCAAACTAAATAAGCAAAAATCCTAATTTATTTAATAAATAAATTAGGATTTTTCTATTTTTTAAATGATAAGTTTGATATAATAAAGTAAAATTTAATAATAAATGTATTTTTATAAAAATATACTTATGAAAGGTATGATAATAAGAATGACTTTTTTATCTTTAGCAATTTTTATAGGCATATTAATTTTAGCTATGTGGATATGTAAAAACAATTATAAAAATAGGAAATATGAATTAATAAATAATCTTAAAGATTTTAATAAATATATAGAAGATTATTATCATTCTATGGATCAATATAAAAAAGAAAAATTTATATCACTTTTGAATGCAAGTTGGAAAGAAAATCTCATAAGTATATTAGAACATAGATTTTATTATGGTAATAATGTTTGGTCTATTCAGCAACAAATATCTAATCAAGAAGAATTATTTAGGGAACTAAAAAAATTTAATGAAACTGAAAAAAATACTTAAACTTTCTGCTATCTAAAACAATATATTATTTAAATATAAAAATTATATATAAATAAATTCTTATTATTTATTACAAAAATAAAATAGGAGGCACCTATAATGAAAATAATATGTATTGGAGATAGTTTAACCTTTGGTTACGGTGTTAATAGAAATTATTGTTGGGTTACTCTTTTAAAAAATATATTGCAACATGAAGTTATAAATAAAGGTATAAATGGCGATACAACTACAGGTATTTTAACTAGATCTCATGAAGATATAATAAAAAATAAACCTACTCATACTATAATTCTAGCTGGAACAAATGATTTTTTGTTAGGTCGTTCTTTAGAAAATGTAGAAAAAAATTTAAGTCTGATAATTGAGGAATGTATACAAAATAACATAATTCCTATTATAGGTATTCCCATGGAAATAGAAATTGCTATGGCGCAGAAGATTTGGACATCTGATCTAGACTATTTAAGTGTAAATAACAAACTAACTGAATATAGAAAATATATTTTAAATATTTCTAAAGAAAATAAATTTAAATATATAGATTTTTTCTCAGTTATTAAAGAACATAAAACAAAATGTGAATCCTCTGAACTATTTGTAGATGGAATTCACCCTACCCTATTAGGACATAAAATAATGTTTAATAAAGCCTATGGGATATTTAAATAATATCTCATAGGCTTTATTAAAAAATAATATTTCAAATAAAATATATTTGTATATAAAGAATTTTATTATTATATGTATAAAATTATTCTTATTGGTAAGTATACTTAATGTATTAACCCCCATTATATAAGTCCCCCATATTGCTTTAATAATATTACATATAGCTTCCTTTAATTAAAATATAGCCTAAAGAACTATTAATAGTTCTTTAGGCTATATTTATATATATTTTATTTAGGAAGAATTGTAAATCTAATTATGAATAATATTGCCAATATATAAACTATTGGATGAACTTCTTTTCTTTTACCTGTAAATACTTTAACTATTGGATAAAATATTATTCCTGCTGCTATACCATTAGCAATACTATAACTAAATGGCATTATTGATATAGTAAAAAAAGCTGGTAGTGCTTCTGTAAAATCATTAAAATCTATTTTTGTTATGGCTCCCATCATTAATACGCCCACTATTATAAGTGCTGGAGCTGTAGCTTCTGCTGGAACTATTCCTACAAGCCCACTAAAAAACATTGCTAATAAAAACATGATAGCTGTAACAAATGATGTTAATCCTGTTCTTCCACCTTCTGACACTCCTGCTGTAGATTCTACATAAGTAGTAACAGTACTTGTTCCAATTAAAGCTCCTGCTGTAGTAGCTACTGCATCTGCTAAAAGTGCTTTATCTAAATCTTCCATTTTTCCGTTTTCATCAAGCATTCCTGCTTTTTCTGCTGTTCCGACTAAAGTTCCTATAGTATCAAACATATCTACTAAACTAAAAGATATAACAACTGTTAATATACTCATTAACGCTCCAACTATTCCTGCTCCACCAAAACCTAAAAGGCCTGGTAAATCTAATTTTAAAAAAGTTGGTGCTAAAGATGGTGGTGCCGATATAATACTTACCCCTGCTACTTTTGTTACTCCTAAAGGTATTCCTATTAGCGTAGTAACAACTATTCCTATTAACATAGAACCTTTAACATTTTTAGCCATCAAAATAGCTGTTATACAAATACCTATTATAGTTAATACAGTTGCTGGATTTGTAAAATCACCAAAACTTATAAGTGTTGCTGGATTTGCAACTATTATTCCACCAGATTTAAATCCTACTAAAGCTATAAATAATCCTATTCCACCAGATATAGCTAATTTTAAATTTTGTGGAAGGGCATCTACTATTTTTTCTCTTATAGATGTTAATGTTATAATTATAAAAAGCAATCCAGATATGAATACTGCTGCTAAGGCTTGTTGCCAAGTATATCCTAGAGTTAAGCATACACTAAAAGTAAAAAATGCATTTAACCCCATACCTGGAGCTTGTGCAAAAGGCACATTAGCATAAAGAGCCATTATTAAAGTACCTATACCTGCTGAAATACAGGTAGCAGCAAATACTGCTCCAACTACTGGATCATTTATAGCAGATAAACCTGCCTTTACAGCTGCTTCACCTACAAGACCTTTAGAATTCATTCCCGCTTGCATTAATATGCTTGGATTAACAAATATTATATATGCCATAGTAATAAATGTAGTAATACCTGCTATAATCTCAGTCTTAACATTACTACCACGCTCTGATAATTTAAAAAATGAGTCCAAAAAACCTTTATTATTAGGTTCTTTATAATTTTTTTCCTTCTCCATATACATGTAATACTCCTCCTAAATAAAAAAGTTTTTGCTTACGGATTATAAATATGAGTAAATCCAAAACAAAAACTTTAATATACAAATAAATAAACTGGACTTACCCATAGTCAGAGATTTAAGGCCTCTGGTAGAAACTCTTAACCCGTATTGTTAAGATTATATGGATAAAACTATTCACTTAACTTACAAATACATAATACCTTATGTTTATAAATTAGTCAACACTTTCACCATATTTTTTATATTAATGTTCTTATCAGTTTGAATATTAAACTTTATTTTTCTCTATATCGTTCGTGTATAACCTTTTAAATATTTCTTTAAAAGTTTTATCCGATGCCTCTACGCCCTAATACTCCCATCTTCTTCAAAGTGGAAGTAAAGAGCGGCTACGTCACTGGATAACTATTTTCTAAGCTTTAATTAATATAAGTAAAAGCTCCCTCTAAAGCCAATAACTCTGTTTATAAAATCAACTATTATATTTATTTAATTTATCCAATTTAAAATTATTAAAACTTTAATTTTACAAAACAAAAGAATGTTATTTTTTATATTTCCATAGCTAAAGCTATTCTAAACATACCCAAATGATTTTCTAATTACAAATTAAAATTCAGATAGAGTAAAACTCTATCTGAATTAAACTTTTATTTATCTAATGACTATTCGCTCTAATACTCCAATATTCTTGAAAGTAGAAGTAAAAAATGGAGTAAGTTAACTCTCCTAGATAACTATTTCCTAAGTTTTAGAAAAAGTAAAAACTATCTCTAAAGCTAGGAACCCTGCTTATTTTATTGTATCCATTTTATAATTATATTATTTATATTAAAAAATCCTATTTATAACACTAGATATCTTTAACTTCAAAATTTTCATTATAATCTTTTAACGATTCTTTTACTATCTTAACCAAGGCTATTAATGCTATTACATTAGGAATTACCATAAGTCCATTAAAAGTATCTGCAAGTTCCCAAACTAAATCTACTTTTAAAGTTGTTCCTGCTACTATAAAAATACCTACTAAAATTCTATATATATTTAATCCTTTTCCTTTAAAAAGATATTTTACGTTAGCCTCTCCAAAAAAGTACCATCCAATTATTGTTGAAAAAGCAAAGAAAAATAATGCAATAGCTATAAAATATCCGCCAAAATTACCTAATCCTTTAATAAACGCATTCTGTGTTAATTCTATTCCTGTTGTCTTTCCATCTAATACACCTGTTGCAAGTATTACTAATGCTGTAAATGTAAGAACTATAAAGGTATCTATAAATACCCCTACTATAGCTACTAATCCCTGCTCTACTGGATGTTTTACTTTAGCTACCGCATGAGCATGTGGTGTTGATCCCATTCCAGCTTCATTTGAAAACAAACCTCTTGCCACACCATATCTTATAGCCTGTTTTACAGTAACCCCTGCTACTCCACCTATAGCAGCTTTAGGATTAAATGCTGATACAAATATTAGTTTAAAAGATGGTAGTATATTTGTGTAATTAGAAACTAGTATTATAATACTTCCTATAATATAAAATAAAGCCATTATAGGAACCATTTTTTCTGTAACAGAAGCTATTCTTCCTATTCCTCCTATAAATACAATCAATCCAAGTATTGCAACTATTATTCCTATTATCCAAGATGGTATATTAAAAATATTTGAAAAAGCAACCCCTATAGAATTAGCTTGAACCATATTACCTATAAATCCTAATGCTAATATTATGCTTATAGAGAAGAAACTAGCCAAGAATTTACTCTTCAGTCCTTTACTTATATAATAAGCCGGTCCTCCTGTAACTTCCCCATTAACTTTCTCTTTAAATACTTGGGCTAAAACCGCTTCTCCAAAAATAGTTGCCATTCCTAAAAATGCACTAATCCACATCCAAAAAATTGCTCCAGGTCCTCCTGATACTATAGCAGTAGCTGCTCCTGCTAAATTTCCTGTTCCAACCTGAGCAGCCACTGCTGTTGCTAAAGATTGAAATGAACTCATTCCATCACTACCAGCTTTTTTCCCCTTTAAACTCATACCTCCAAAGGCTTTTTTAAAGGACTCCTTAAATTTGGAAACTTGAACAAATTTTAAAGATACAGTAAATAGAATACCTGTTCCACATAACAAAAAGATTAATACATAATTCCATAGTACATTGTTTATGCTTTTTACAGCATTTAAAAGATCCATACATCTTCCTCCCTTTTTAGTTGAATAATAAGGACAAAAGAAGTAACTAAAACTAAAAAAGACCTTTAATGTATAAAAATAATACAAAAAAGGCCTCCTAGTTACGTTGTAACTCATCCTCTGTCCTTTTACCTGAGAGTTTCATTTAATAATTCACATTTAAAAAATTTAATACAATATTTTCATTATAAATATATCTATTAAAAATATTATTATAAAAGTAAATTAATAAACTTGCTCCTTCGGTGCTCTTTAAGAGTCTCTCCAGAGGCCCGTCCAGTAACGGTCTTCATCCTAAAATAGAATACCTGAAAGATTAACTTCTTCGGTGTACAAAATTGTATCTCTCCCATTACCTTCATCCGAACGACTATATTAAATTGTTTTATAGATTATAACATTTTATTCATAGAATAGTCAATAATATAAACTTGTTAAATTATTGACTATCATATTCATTATGTGCTATGATAGAATTGTTATATAAGTACAATATAGAGAATTCTAACAAATATAAACCCATTACTCCCCTCCGCATTTAAATGCGGACTTTTTTATTTTTCTAAATTATTATGAAATTAAATTTAACGATGCCAGACTATACTTTAATATAGATTTAACATCGTTAAACCATTGTCATTATTTTCTTAATTATAATAATTTTGTAATACAACTTTACTATCTTTATATTAATAAACTCGTTATATTATCTTTATAAAAAATATATTCTTCATGCAGTGCTCTTGTTAAAACCACATATAAAATCTTTTTATCTAATTCGCTATCTCTATAATTTGTTTCGCTACAATTATAAATTATAGAACAATCAAATTCTAATCCTTTTGTTATATATGATGGTATAATTATTCTTTTAGGTAATATTTCAGTATCCTTATTCACTATTTCCCATTGTTTTTCTTCTTTTGAATGTAAAAACTCTTTCAGATTTTCACATTGTTCATGATTCTTACAAATTATTGCTACAGTCTTATCTTCCTTGCCTTCCATAGATTTAATAATATCATTTAATTTTTCATAAAAATCATTTTTATCTTCATACTCAATTTCTTCTGGGTATTTTCCATGCCTTAACACTGCTTTGGCTGGTTCTAGGTTATTTTTTTGTTTTCTTAGTACTTTATTTGCAAAATCTACTATTTCTACTGTTGAACGATAGCTTTGTTTTAATGGAATATATTCTCCTTCTTGATATACTTCTTTAATCAATTTCCTCCAGTTTTCTATACCTTTATAATAATATATACTTTGACCTAAATCACCAACTATAGTATATCCTCTAGACTTTGAAATCAACTTTAAAACATATAATTCTAAAGGACTATAATCTTGCGCCTCGTCTATAACCATATGTGCAAATTTATAATCATCTATTCCATCTATATTAATTTTTAAATATAAAAGAGCTGCCAAATCTTCTTCATCTATTTTTTCTTTATTTGCATCATCCTCTATTTTATTTTTCATATAATTAACTAAAGCCTCTGGTATTATGCCTGTTGTAGCATAATTTAAATTTTCTTCTTCCATATACATATCCCTATATACATCAACTACATCATCAATAAACCATTCTTTAATGGTTTCCTTTAATACTTCTTCTGCTTCTAATTTTATTTCTTCTTTCTTTTTATCTCTTTCTTCGTATAATTTTATAACATTGTTTCTTTTTTCTTCCTCTTCATCTTCTTTATATTTTGATTTAACTTCTCTTATTTTTAAGATATACTCTTTATCTATGTCATTCCATACATTTTGAATTTTTGCATCTATTTTATTGTTTAAATATCTTTTTATTTCAATTTTTCTTTTATTTAAAGGAAGATGCTTTAAATCATTTTTATAAAGCCTTATCATTTCTCTAGAAGGGAACAATACATAGCCCTGTATTTTTATATCATTTATGAACATATCATTTAATTCTAAATATTTTATATATCTATCTAACATTTTTTTATAAACTAAAGAACCCTTTATTTTACTAGCATTAGTTATAAATTTGTTTTCTTTACTATTTCTATTTTCTATAATTTTAGATAATTTTTCATCCTTATCTATTATTTCATAATTAAAATTTAATATTTCTTTAGAAAATTTATTAAAAGTGCTTTGTTTCACTTTATTAACTCCTAAATTAGGAAGAACTTCAGATATGTAATCTAAAAATAATTTATTTGGAGCTAAAATTACTATATCTTCTCCTGTAATTTTATTTTTATATTTGTATAATAAGTAGGCTATTCTATGAAGAGCTATTGTAGTTTTCCCTGAACCTGCAGAACCTTGTATTATAAGTGGCTTATACATATCTGCTCTTATAATATCATTTTGTTCCTTTTGTATAGTTGAAACTATATCTTTTAGTTTGTTGCCTCTATTTTCTTCTAAGTTAATTTTTAAGAATTCATCTATTAAAGCCTTTTCTCCTTTTTGTTCATTTTCCTCATTAAAATTTAATATAATTTCATTTATACCTTCATCAAAGGCATCTATTAGTTTTTGATTTTTTATAATAAACTTTCTTTTAAGTAAAAGTTCACCTTCTATATTTCCAATAGGTGCTTCATAAGAAGACTTCCCTTGCACACCACTATAATAAAGATCTGCTATAGGTGATCTCCAATCTACAACCATCTCTTCTTTATCTTCTTCATCTAACAAACCTACTTTTCCTATATAAAAACTTTCACTATCTTTTAATTTTTCCTTGAAATCGATTTTTGCAAAATAAGGTGCAGAAACTGATGATTTATAAGAATTTAGATTCTTTTTATTTATCTGTAAAGAATTTTGAAGAGACTCTACTTCATAACTATATGCCCCTTTAACTTCCTTATTTATTTCATTTATTTTATTAGATATATGTTCTTCGCTTTCCTTTAAAGACGTTATTTTTTCTTCTATCCATTCCATAGTTTCATTTAATTTTTCTTTTTCAATATTAAAACTTTCTTTTTCAATAGACATAATATACCTCCCTAAATATAAAGACCCCCTTAATAGTTTAACATATTTACTACTATCCTTTTAACTTTATTTAACTTTCTTAATTTATGATACTTTTTGAGAAGCATACTTTTTGAGTATATAAATTAAGATATTTTTAACCATATTTATAGAAAACTTAATACTAAGTTCAAATCTAAAACCATACAATAATTTCATATAAATTCCATAATAAAAAGACCTATTAAGGTCTTTTTATATAATAATCTTACTTTGTAGATAACAAATTCTAATCTTTAGTTAAAGTTAAAACTTCATACATGTTAAACTAAGAAATCTGCTTATACTATTCCTTCAATTATTCCTCCGCCTACTAACATATCTTTATCATAAAATACTACTGATTGTCCTTTGGTTATGGCTCTTTGTTTATTTTCAAATACTACTTTTACTTTATTATTTTCTAAAGGTATTATAGTTGCTTTAGACGGTTTAGCAGAATATCTAACCTTAGCTTCTAATTTCATAGGTTTTTCTAATTTATCAAAAGGAATAAAATTTATATTTTTCGCTATTAACTCTGTACGAAAAATATCTTCTTCATCTCCTATAACTACTTGATTAGTAATAGGATTTATATCAATTACATAGGCTGGTTTTCCTAAAGCAATGCCAAGTCCTTTTCTTTGCCCTATAGTATAATATATTATTCCTTTATGCTTTCCAATTATATTTCCTTTTTTATCAACGAAATTTCCCTCATCTATTTTCTTTTTATAATTTCTTTTTATAAATCCACCATGATCATTATCTGGTATAAAACATATCTCTTGACTATCTTTTTTATTATATACATCTAAACCTATACTTTCAGCTATTTCTCTTATATGATCTTTTTTATATTCACCACAAGGCATCATAGTTCTCTCTAGCTGATACTGTTTTAGATTATACATCATATAGGTTTGATCTTTTTTATCATCTTCAGCTTTAACTATAACTTTTCTTCCATTTCTTTCTTCTATTTTGCAATAGTGTCCTGTTGCCATAAAATCTGCTCCAAATTCTTTGGCTGCATTAAAAAAAGCTTCAAATTTTATAGTTTTATTACAAGCCACACAAGGATTAGGAGTTCTACCACTTAAATATTCATCTATAAAATAATCAATAACATTATCTTTAAATTTCTTTTCAATATTTATAACATGAAAGGGAATATTTAATTTTTCTGCTACTTTTCTAGCATCTTCCGCTGCAGATTTATTGCAATATTCTTTTCTTTCATCTGTCCATAAGTCCATATGAATCCCAATTACATCATAACCTTTTTCTTTTAATATGTAAGCAGATACTGAACTATCTACCCCTCCACTCATAGCTAATGCAACTGTTCCTTTTGACATTTTATCACCTAATTTCCTTTTTTAATTCACATTAATTCAATATGATTATTTTATTGTTACTCAATGTTTTTGTCAACACTTAAGGAAAGTGCTACGCACTTTCCTTATTTACTTCAGCATTTTCTTTAATATATACCTATACAAGTCCGGAACTATATCCATAGAATATGGAATATTTAATCTTTCTGTATATTTGTGAAAATCTTTTCCGAAGCCTCCAAATACTACAGATGGTATGTTAAATTCTTTTAACTCTTTTTCTGGGAATTTATATGTATGACCTAATCCAGGCATATTTCCACAAATACTTTCTATATTAAACTTTTCATCTAAACCTGTATAGCTTAAATCACTTATACCCATGAAGAAATTTTCTTTTTCTAAATCTATATTATATTTCTCTTTTGCATAAGTTCTCATATTATCTAATGAATCTAACAAATTAGTATATTTAGGATTTTCACTATCAAAATATCTATGTGGATAATAAGGTACATTGTACGCAATTACTATCATAGGTTCTTGATATTTATAGTGTTCAAAAGTTTCTTTTATTATTTTTATTCCTATAGTTTGATTATCTAATTTTTCTTTTTTCCATTTTTCTATAGATGTCTCTATATGTTTTTCGAAATCTTTGTTTTCATTTAATACTTCCTTATATAGTTTTTCAAAGGTTATAACTTTAGGCTTTATATCTAAATCTGCCTCTAGTTTACTTTCATATATTGATTTATATTTTTTATAATTTTCTTTGATTATCTCAAGAGTATTATAAAAAGCTTTATTTGCTATATCCTTTAACTTACCCATTATTTCTTCTGGAGTCTTTTGTATAGTTAATAAATTATAATAAGAATATGCATACATAGGATTTTGAACAGAATATAATTCCTTCAAATCTGATTGTTTTAAACAAACTGGTGGCGGAGTTATATCTTTTTCATATTTATCACTTAGCTCTACATTATATTCCATAAGTTTATTTATTTCAGATACTAATAAATTAGGATTTAATCCTCCAAATGGATTTCCTACATGAGTTGCTTTTCCTACACAAAAGAAGGTTGGCATTATTTTTCCTACAGAACCTATATAAATTCTTTTAGAATTATCGCCTTCATATTTAGGTATGCAACATTCTGATAAAAATAAAGATTTAAAATTATATCCTTCTTCTTTTAATTTAGATAAATAAGGTATTGCTCCTAACATTCCTTCTGAGTTACTTTCCTCTCCTGGAACTGCTAAAAATAATATATTCCCTTTAAACTTTCTATCTTTAGATAGCTCTCTTATTAATTCTATATAAAGAGCTAATCCATATTTCATGTCTGATGTGCCTCTACCAAATATCCAATCACCTGAATGTAAATCTTTTTTTGAATCTTGATCTAATACTAATTCAGATACTCTTTCAGTATACTTTTTATAATCAAAAGCTATATTTTTTAAAATACCAAATTCATCTATATCTACTACATCTAAGTGTCCTGTTAATATTATTATATCTTTTGGTGATTTATTACCTTCTAATAAGGCTGTTAAAAAACATCTGTTATGCATATCGCCTTCTATATTGTGTATTTTTACGTTATTTTTATTATTTTTGAAATAATCTATCTCCATTAATATGTTGTATATTTCATCTACTGCTAAATTTTCTTTTTCTGTTCCTGATATACTAGGTACTTTTACTAATCTATCTAAAGTTTTAAATATTTGCTCTCTCATCATTAATTGATACTCCAATCCATGTTGTCTACAAGTATTTGTACAAACTTTTTAAAATATTTTTCTTCAAGTTCTGTAAATCTTCCAAATTCAATGCTATCTAAATCTAGTACTCCTAAAACCTTATTTTCTTTAATTATAGGAACTACTAATTCAGAATTAGTTGAACCATCACAAGCTATATGATCTTGAAATTTATGCACATCATCTACCCTTTGAATTTCCCTAGATGATACAGCTGCACCACATACTCCCTTATTTATATTTATTCTATTGCAGGCTGGCATTCCCTGAAATGGCCCCAAAACCAATTCTCCATCTTTCATTAAATAAAACCCTGCCCAACTTAAATTATCTGTTAAAGCCATTATAATAGATGAAGCATTGCTAAGATTTGATATTATATCTTTCTCATCAAGTAATTGTCCTTTCAAAAATAAAAGCATATTTTCATATTTTTGTTCTTCTGTTAATTGTTTAAAATCTTCTAATGCAAACACTTTAAATCCCCCTTTTATTTACTATTTCAAATATTATATAAAATTTAATATTTATATCTTTATACCTTTTAATATTAAATTTATTTCTTTGGAAATAATTATTTTAACTAAATGATTCTTATCTTCATTATATATTGTTACATTTATAACTACAATTTAAGTATTATATTATTTATTCTATTAATATTAAACAAATAAAAGCATAGTGAAGTTATTTTAATAATTTATCCATATTTCTAACATATATGATTTAATTTTATATTTATTTTTGTGGCTATTCTTATTATAAAAAATTTAATAAAAGATACACTATATACTAAGGAGTGAAATTTTATGAATAACATTGGTATGCAATTATTCTTAATATTAATTTTAATAATTATAAATGCATTTTTTTCTTCTGCAGAAATGGCAATAATCTCTTTAAATAAAAATAAATTAAATACTATAATAGAGGATAGTGAAGAAAAAAGTTCTTCTCCTCAAAAAGTAAAAAAGGCAAAAATATTATTAAATCTTTTAAAGGAACCTAGTAAATTTTTAGCTACTATACAAGTGGGAATAACTTTAGCAGGATTTTTGGCAAGTGCTTCTGCTGCAACAAGTATATCAAAATATATTGATATATTCTTTAAACACTTAAATATCCCTAAAAGCAGTAGTGTAGCATTATTTTTAACCACTATTCTATTATCATATTTAACATTAGTCTTTGGAGAATTGTTACCTAAAAGACTAGCATTAAATAATTCAGAAAAAATAGCGTTATTTTCAATTAAACCAATAATTATTTTTATGAAAATATCTCTGCCTTTTGTAAATATATTAACCTCTTCTACTAACTTTTTGCTAAGAATTTTAGGAATTGATTATAAAGACATAGAAGAAAAAATATCAGAGGAAGAAATAAAAAAAATGATTGACTTAGGTGAAGAAACAGGAGTTTTTAATTCTACAGAAAAAGAAATGATAAATAGCATATTTGATTTTGATAATACTCTAGCTAAAGAAATAATGACACCTAGAACTAGTGTATTTGCAATAGATATAAATGATCCACCTAAAGATATAGTTAATAATATACTAACGGAGCGTTATTCAAGAGTTCCTATATATGATGAAGATATAGATAATATTATAGGAATTCTACATATAAAAGATACCCTTTCTATCATAAATAAAGAAAATATAAAAAAAGAAGATTTGATAAATATATTAAGAGTCCCTTATTTTATACCAGAAACAAAAACTATAGATTCTTTATTCAAAGAAATGCAAACAAGTAAAAGCTATATTTCCATCCTTATTGACGAATATGGAGGATTCTCTGGTATAGTTACTATAGAAGATTTGATAGAAGAAGTTATGGGAAATATATTCGATGAATATGATGAGGATAATGCTGAAGAAATAATAAAAATAGATGGAAACACTTTTTTATTAGATGCATCTATAACAATAGACACTTTAAATGAAAAGCTTCATTTAGAATTACCTTCAGAAAATTTTGATACTCTAGGTGGCTTTATACTAGATATAACCGGAACTATACCAAAATATAATACAAATTCTGAAATACAATATAATAATTTAATATTCAAAATAGAAAAGATGTCTAACAATAGAATAGAAAAAATAAAATTATATATAACAGAGTAAAAAGTAGAACCTCTAAATAGAGGTTCTATAAAATTAAAATACATTATGGTCTTTATGGTCTTTCTTTTAATTTTATTGAAATTAGAAAAAGTTGAAATTTGTGTGGTCGTTGTAAAGGTAATTTAAAATCTGATTTAGCATCCATTTAATCCAAATGGCATCTTGTACGAAAACACCTATTTACTTCTTGCCTAGCTTCACTCTTGCATTTTACCCTTATTATAAGAGGCAAATCTGCATTATTAATGACTTTTTGCAAGGAAGTAGTAAGTTCTTTTAGTACATATAACTTACCCTTCCAACCTTACCTATTATAAAATTCGCCATGTATAATGATTTTTCCTTCTTATAATTGTAATCTATTTTTTATATTTATGAGTTTTTTCATCCATTGTAACACCTTCTGGTTTATAATCTATTTTTACAACAGAAATAACTCTTTTAGCACCTTCATTAACACATATATCTTGAGCTTTTTTAACTATATCCAAAAGAATATCCATTTCGCCTTCCATTGTAGTTTCCATAGGTCCTACTTCGTATTTAACTCCTGAGGCTTCTATATACTCTATAACTTTATCTACTACTGGATATATATCTTCCTCACTAACTACAGGCAAAACCTGTAAACTTAAATTTATATTCGCCATTCTATTCACTCCTATATATTAATCATCATCTCTTAACATATTTAAATCTTTTCCTTCTATAACCCTATTCATATTTCTTACTGAACACATTTTTCCACACATTGTACAAGAATCTTTACTTTTTGCATTAGATTCTTCTCTATATCTTCTAGCTTTTTCTTCATCTATAGATAATTCAAACATTTTTTCCCAGTCTAATTCTCTTCTAGCTTTAGCCATAGCATTATCCCAATTTTTTGCACCTTTTATTCCTTTAGCTAAATCTGCTGCATGTGCTGCTAATTTAGTTGCTATTATTCCTTCTTTCATATCATCTAAATTTGGTAATCTTAAATGCTCTGCTGGAGTTACATAGCATAGGAAATCTGCACCATAAGTTGCTGCAATGGCGCCACCTATAGCTGAAGTTATATGATCATATCCTGGAGCTATATCTGTAACTATTGGTCCTAAAACATAGAAAGGAGCTCCATGACATAGTTTTTTCTCTATTTTCATATTTGTTTCTATTTCATCTAAAGTCATATGTCCTGGTCCCTCTATTATAACTTGCACATTCCTTTCCCAAGCTCTTTTAGTAAGTTCTCCTAAGACTATAAGCTCTTCTATTTGACTTGCATCTGTAGAATCTTCTATACATCCTGGACGACAAGCATCTCCTAAACTTAATGTCACATCATACTTTTCACATATATCCAAAAGTTCATCAAATCTTTCATAGAATGGATTCTCTTTATTATTTAGTTCCATCCATGCATATAAAAGAGATCCACCTCTTGAAACTATGTTCATTCTTCGTGGGTTTTTCTTAAATGTAGCTGCAGTTTTTCTATTCATTCCCACATGTATTGTTAAAAAGTCTGCTCCATTCTCTGCATGTTTTTTTGCCACTTTTAAAAATTCTTCTGATGTAATGTCTTTTAATTCCTTATCATAAAAACCCACTGCATCATATATAGGAACTGTTCCTATTATAGCTGGTGACATATCTATTAATCTTTTTCTGAATTCTTCTGTTTTTCCAAAACAGCTCAAATCCATTATAGCTTCTGCCTTCATGTCTATAGCTTTTTGTACTTTTTCTAATTCCATATCTATATTGCAACAATCCTTAGATATTCCTAAGTTTACATTTATTTTAGTCCTTAACCCTTGTCCTATTCCTTCTGGACTTAATGCTTTATGATTTTTATTAGCAGGTATAGCAACCTTTCCCTTAGATACTAATTCCATAATATCTTTTACATCCATATTTTCCTTTTGCGCTACTAATTCCATTTCTTTTGTAACTATTCCCTTTTTAGCAGCATCCATTTGAGTTGTATAATTCATAATAACATTTCTCCTTTTCATATCTCCTGTAAAATATGCTACAGGAATTATATTTGTTTATATGTACATTGATTTCATTAAATTCATTGAAATATAATAGTCATATTTATGATTAAAATATTTTCTATTAAAATTAAAAAAGAAATCAATGCTAAACTTCAATTAAATTTATATTTTATTATAAATTTGCAGCTTACTATATTGGTTATAAAACTTAATAATCGGCATAATCTCCATTAAAACAGCCTGTACAAATATTAATATTATTTAAACACTTCTTCATATCTTTTAAACTTAAAAATTCCAAACTATCTGCTTCTATAAAACGCTTCATTTCTTCCTTATTTTTTTTAAATGATAAAAGTTCTTTTTTATTTTTTATATCTATTCCCAAATTACAGTAATAATTTATTTTAGGTGATGCCACCATAAAATGAATTTCTTTTGCTCCTGCTTTTCTTAAAGAATATACTACTTGTCTACTACTATTACCTCTTACAATAGAATCATCTATGACAATAACTTTTTTACCTTGAACTATACTTTCTATAGCGTTTATTTTTATATTTATATCTCTTTTTCTTTCCTTTTCTGTAGATTTTATAAAATTTCTACCTAAATAAGAATTTTTAATAAGACCTATACTATAGGGTATATTTGATGCTTTAGAATAACCCATAGCTGCAAAATTTCCTGATTCAGGTACTCCAATTATAATATCTGAATCTAATTTATATTTTTTATACAGCTCTTCTCCACATCTAATTCTAAATTGTGATAAATTTATTCCATCTATGATACTATCTGGCCTTGAGAAATATATATATTCTAAAGCACAAATAAAATTACAACCGACTACTCTACTTTTTATAGATTTTAATCCATTTTGATTTATAATTATAATTTCTCCAGGCTCTACATCTCTTATGTATTGTCCACCAACAACATTTATAGCGGCGCTTTCTGAAGATAAAATATAATTTTCTTCTACTTTTCCTAAACATAAAGGTCTTATTCCATTTTTATCTCTAAAACCTATTAGACTATCTTTCATTAAAATAAGTACTGAGAAAGCTCCTTTCAAACTATCAATAGCACAAGTTATTGCTTTTTCTATTGTTTCACCTTTTTCTATCTTTTCTAATATAAACTTTAATATTACTTCAGAATCTGAATTGCTTTTGAATTTTTCACCTTTTTCCTCTAATTCATACTTAATATTTAAATAATTTAATAAATTCCCATTATGAGCTAAAGAAATAGTTTCTCCTAGGATTTCTTCTTGAAATGGTTGCGCATTTTTAATATGGACATCTCCACTAGTAGAATATCTAACATGTCCTATAGCAGAAAAATATTTAGTTTTATAAAAATTTTCTTCGGAAAATAAGTTAGAAACTAAGCCTAAAACTTTTTTGGTTTTTATTCCATCACTATTTGTATAGCTTATTCCTGCACTTTCTTCTCCTCTATGTTGAAGAGATACCAATCCAGGATAAAATATTTCTCCAAGTTCTAAAGTATAATTTTTAAAAATTCCAAAGACTCCACATTCCTCTTTAAATTTATCCTGTTCTTTATCTAATAACATTTCTATCCCTTCTAACTTAAAACATTAAATTGTTTATTAAATTAATGAGTTTCAATTGTATATAATAACTGTAATAAAAAAAATAAAGCCTATCCGAAGATAAGCTTTTTATAACATATATAATTTACTATATACACTATAATGCTCCCTACGGTAATCTTAGTTACATCAGGTTCAAAGGGTTAGAAAGTTTTCCTCTCAGCCTTTACGGCACCCCTGCATTTACATACTATATTATTTTATATCTTAATTATATACTTTTAAAAATTTCTTGTAAAGGTTTATACTTATAATTTATATGATTTCAGTTTCTATCTTGGAAACAATGGCCTCTGTATTACCTTCTATATAATTTACTACATTTTGTATTATACTATCTGCTTGTTTGCTACTATTACTTACACAAGCTATACCTATAACAATATTTTGATGTATATCCTGCATCTCTACTTCCGCTATAGACACATTAAATTTATTTTTTGTTTTAGAAATCACACTTTTTACAATCATTCTCTTCTCTTTTAAAGAATGAACCCAATTAGCATATAAATATATTTTAGCTGTACCTATAATCATATACACCGCTCCTAAAAATAATCTAATTACACTTCTTTATTATCTTTTTAATTTAATATATTATTCATACATAATAGTTTTATTTTTATGAATAATCGTAGATATATATACTGAAATTGTAACTATTATAATATCAAATAGTATAATCCATAAAAACTTATCTTGAATAAAATTAATTTGTCCATAAAAAGCTTTTTTAGATATAGATATATTTAAAATTCTCAATATTTTTGGAATAATCATAGGTAAAAGAAGTATAATCATATATAAATACTTAATAAAAAGATTTACCTTATTAGGACCTAATTTAAAATAAAATGGATAATATATGCAATAGTATGCAGAAACTAAAGTAGCTGCAAAAATAAAATCACTTATAGAGCACATACTCCTCATAGATTGACCCTTTAAAATAACTAAAAATAAAATAGTTGATAAAATACATATACACCAATTTATTGCATTTGTAACAATTACAAATAAATATTTTTCTAAAACTATATTGTTTTTTTCAATAGGTAAGCTATATATAAATATATTGCTATTATTTTTAACTATGGCTTGCTCTACATAATTTATTAATATGTAAGAAGTCATACCTATAACATAAATATATATATAATGCTGATCTCCACTACTATTAGACTCTAGCCCTAAAAAAACTAAAGATATTACCATAGGTATGGAAACTAAAAAAATTTTTCTACATAAGATTAAATCATTGATTATTAAATTAATAATCTTCTTCATATTACATGCTCTCTTTCTTTTCGTATATTTTCATGGATAAAACAGCAGATATAATAAATAAAATTATGCTTATTATTGTGGATATTAAAATAAATTTTTCATATATACTATTACTAACATTATAAGTTTTCATATAATTATTTAAATGATTATTATCATATAACATATATATTACTAGAAAAACACCAAAATATATGAAGTTATTTATAATTCTTCCTTTGCTATAGTTAAGTTTAAAATATATAGGTAATTGTATTGCCATAGAAATAAATATAACACTTAAGCTAAAAAAAATAGTACTAATTTGAAGAGATTGAATTATATCTCTAAAATTTAATATATAGACTATAAAATTACTTAAGTATACTAATATTAAAAATGCAATAAGGTATATTATTATAGAAATGTACTTAGCCAAAACTACATTTTTTTTCTTAACTGGAATAGATTTTAATATGTAATCTTCTTTTGACCTTTCCCCATAAAAAAATGAAACTGAAATAAGTATTTGAACTATTAAATAAATAGCAATTATATATATACCTTGTTTATCCATTTCGTTAAAAATAAAAATATAAAATAAAAAAATAGCTAAGGCTTTTATTATATAAGATTTTATAATAATTAAATCCTTTTTTATTAAATTTAGCATTTATTCCTATCCCCTTACTGTATAAACCATAATATCTTCTAAACTTGGCTTTTCTATTATAACTTCTCCTTTTTTAGTTATTTCTTTTATAATATCTATTGAAGTAGTTAATCCTTCAAAGCCAAAAGAATTTTTATTTATACCTATAAAATATTTTTTTGTTTCTTCATTCAAAAAATCTAATCCGCCTTTTACCAAAGAATACTTCTCCATTATTTCATTCTTATCTTCTGAAAATATTATTTTCCCTTTATTTATAAAAGTTATATAATCTGCTATTTTTTCTAAATCAGTAGTTATATGTGTAGAAAAAAATATACTCTTATTTTCATCCTGTATTAAATCATATAGTACATCTAAAATTTCTCTTCTAAACACAGGATCTAGCCCAGCAGTAGGCTCATCCATTATTATAAGATCTGCATTATGCGAGAGAGCTAAAGCTAAGGAAAATTTCATTTTCATTCCCTTAGAAAGATTCTTTATTTTTTTTTTAGGATCTAAATCAAAATTTTTTAAATATTTATTAAAAGTTTTGTCACTCCATTCTTTGTAAAAAGGAGCTATTATTTTTTTCATAGTTTCTATATTTACATGATCATAAAAATAGTTTTCATCATATACGAAACCTATTTTTTCTTTTACTTCTGTTTCATATTTTACGTTATCCCTGCTAAATATTTTTATATCTCCAGCATCCTTTTTTATTAGATTCATAATTAACTTTATGGTAGTACTTTTACCCGCACCATTAGGTCCTATAAATCCCATAATATATCCTCTATCTAAGCTAAAGTTTATATTTTCTAGTGAAAAATTTTTATAATCTTTTCTTAAATTTTTTACTTCTAATATCTTATCCATACATATCCCCCGTTTCCCTCTGAATATTCTTATATACTCATTATTGAAAATATAATATTTTAAGTATTTCTAGAATTTCTTCATAAGATATACCCAATAATCTACTTTCATCTATAACTTCATTTAATTTTTCTTCTATAATTTTTATCTTTTTTTCTTTTAAAAGTTCCTTATTTTGAGCAGCTACAAAAGTTCCTTTTCCTTTTACCGTTTCAACAAATCCTTCCTTTTCAAGTTCCTCATAAGCTCTTTTAGTAGTTATAACACTTACTCCAACCTCCTTAGCTAAATTTCTAATAGATGGAAGTATTTCACCTTCTTTTAGTTCTCCTTGCATTATAGCCGCTTTTATTTGTGAAAGAATTTGTTCATATATAGGCTGCTCTGAAGCATTAGATATTAATATCTTCATTTATAAACACCTTACCTTATATCGTATATACTGTATATATATAATATATACAGTATATATTTTTTTGTCAACCTTTCTTTATAAATAATATAATTAAATTTTAAATTTATAACTTTACTTTATTAAATGATTATGTTATACTTTTTTAAAAATAAATAATATAATTCATTGATGAGGAAGAGTAACTAAGATAATTATTTAAAGAGAGTTAAGGATGGTGAGATCTTAACAATAGGAGTTTTAGTGAATGGGCCTTGGAGAAATAAAGCAAAATCTTTTATAGAAAGTAGTATTTATCGGAATCCTACCGTTAAAAAGGATAGGGTATGTTAGTACCTGAATTGAGATATGTTTAAATTATAATTTAAACATAAGTTGGGTGGCACCGCGAATATAATCTTCGTCCTAATATATTAGGATAGAAGATTTTTTTATTTTACAAAATAATTAATAGAAGAAATATTCTTATTTTGTAAATTAAATAGATATTAAAACAAAAATTTAAAATTCTATTCTTAATAAATATTTATAAAAAATCAATTAGAAATTGGTTTATATATTTTTATAATAAAGAGCAATAATTTAATACTAATTTTAGATGGAGGTGTAACTATGGCTTGAACTGAAGAATGTGATTGGCAATGGAATTTATATTTTAAAACAAATTATTTTTTATATTCGAAAGGAGATTTTATTATGAATTTAAAGAAAATGATAATATGTTCACTACTTTTAGCCATAGGCTTACTATTACACCAAATTGCACCTCCACTACTTTTTGGAATGAAACCAGATTTTTTATTAACTATGATGTTTATATCCCTAATAATTGCAAAAGATTATAAAACTACACTAGTAATTGGTATTCTATCAGGAATTTTAACAGCAGCTACTACTACTTTCCCTGCAGGACAAATTCCTAATTTACTAGACAAAATAATTACTACAAATATATTATTTCTATTAGTCAAATTTACAGATGGTAAAATAAAAAATCAAGCAAGAATGATTATATTATCAATTATAGGAACTTTTATAAGTGGTTTTATTTTCTTAGGGTCTGCTTTATTGTTAGTTTCTCTACCAGCTCCTTTTATGACTTTGGTTTTAACTGTTGTATTACCTGCTTGTGTAATAAATACAATTGCTACAGTAATACTTTATAATGCAATAAATGCAGCACTTAAAAGATCTTCAATAACATTTTAAAAAACTTAACTTAACAGGCTTTAAATATTGAGATTTAAAGCAATAAATACTTTTGTTCAATAGATTACTATAAAAATAAAGAATACTAATATTTGTTTCCTAATATTTAAGCTAACACTCTAATGCCACGTCCTGTGGCAGCAGAGCTAAGTAACCGTCCTGTTTACTTCACGCTTAAATATTAGTTCACAAATAAAGTATTCTTTTTATTTTTCTAGATATCCATTTTCTCTAAAAGTATTTATTGTTTTAATATCTACAAAAGATGTTTTTATAAATTATAATGAGAAATAAAACTTGTAATTAATTTTATCTATCTATATCCCATTTGGATATAATTTTATGTTTTGTTTGACAAAGGAAATTTAAAATATTATATTGATAATACAATTATATAAAGTATCCTTCAGGGTTGGGTGAAATTCCCTATCGGCGGTACAGCCCGCAAGCCATATGGCAGATTCGGTTAAATTCCGAAGCCGACAGTATAGTCTGGATGAAAGAAGGTAAAATACAATCAATATGTATATTTATTGTGTATTCAATTCCCCTTAAGGTTACTTAAGGGGATTTTTATGTGTTATTTAGTCAATATTAAGACTAACTATCTATTCGATATTCAACAAAAATAGTATTCATAAATAAAATTTCATTATATATAATACTATATTCAAAAATAAATCCCACATAAAAATCATATACATATGTAAAAAAACTGAGGTGCTTTATGTAAAATTTTTCATAAATTAGAGGAATTTAAAATGAATGAATCGCTATTAACTCAGTTTGGCGATTTTTCAACTCGTGTAGAAAAGGCATTGAATAATTTAAGAAATGGTAATGGAGTGCTCCTTGTTGATGATGAAAATCGTGAAAATGAAGGAGATCTTATTTTTCCTGATGAAACAATTACGGTACCACAAATGGCTATGCTAATAAGAGAATGTAGCGGCATTGTTTGTCTTTGCTTAACAAATGAAAAAGTAAAAGAATTAGGCTTAACTCAAATGGTACCTAATAACACATGTAAATACGAAACCGCTTTTACCATTTCAATTGAAGCTAAAAAAGGAGTAACCACAGGGGTTTCTGCTGCAGATAGAGTTACTACAATTCTTACTGCAGTAAAGGATAATTGTAATCCTCAAGATTTATGTCATCCTTGACATGTCTTCCCACTCCGTGCTCGTGAGGGTGGAGTTTTAACTAGACCTGGTCATACGGAAGGTACTGTTGACCTTATGCATTTAGCTGGATATAAGCCTGCAGGAATTTTGTGTGAACTTACAAATCCTGATGGAACTATGGCTCGCCTACCACAGATAATAAATTTTGCTAAAAAACATAATTTAACTGTCCTTTCCATTGAAGACATTATAAAATATAAGAAAATTACGACTTAAAAAGGAGCTATACTACCCTTGATTTAAAAAATGGATATGTGGTTAGAAAGGCAACTCACTTCAATAAGAGATTCTAACTTGTTTTTTCTTAAAATATATGGTTCTAAATCATAACTCGCTGAACGCTCAGACAATAATTTGGAACATACATATATTTTGCAAAAACAACAAAGAATCTCTAATCTTGTTCAAATGCCTTTTAGACCATATATCCCTATTTTTTAAACCAAGGAAGTTAGTATAACTCTTTAAAGATAATTTCTTGTAGATCACGAGGCACCAAAGGAAGATTTTACTCCACTCTGTTTTTAAAAATTCACAATTATATTTTTCTTTATTAAGTTATTTAGATATTTTTAAAATTTTCAGCTATTTATATTCTCTTAAGTGAGGGCTTCAAAAAAATTTTCGTTAGAAAATTGATGTGTAGCATGTCAATAAAATGTATCTTTATAACATTCCTATAAATTAAATTTACACTAAACCGCATCTGCGTTAGCAAACAAATTTAATATAATAAAGCTAATATGCTTAATAAGTTCTATTGTATATAAAGTTACTAAGATTATTGTATAAATGCATTATTTATAGTTGTGGATTTCTAACAAATATCATTTTCATATTATGATATATAAGAATTTTTCTAATATATTTAAGAAAAACCTTCTGGCTACGCCGATTGTTATGGATAAAATTAATGATTTTTTATATAGAAATACAAATTAATTACTATAAAAAGTCTCCGACCGCGCTAGCGCTTTTTTAGATATTTACATATAGAATTTAGACTTAATTTTATAATTTTTAAACTTATAATTAACTTAACAGGAATATTATAATTAAAGATTCTGCGTAGAAAAGCAGAATAAAATCATCATTTTGTAGGTTTCCCTTGCAATTGGAAATTATAATAACATCTTTTAAAGGTATTAAAATAATAAATACTTTTAGAGAAAATAGATATCTAGAAAAATAATAAGAATACTTTATTTGTGAAGTAAACAGGATGTGGCCTTAGAGTGTTAGCTTAAATATTAGAGCTCAAATATTAGTATTCTTTATTTTTATAGCTATCTATTGATCAAAAATATTACTTATTTTAATTCCAATCTGTACTCTTTTCTCTATACTAATGTAAAGATTAGGCTAGCTTCAGTATATTAAAAATGGGGATATGTGTCGTAAGGGGCATTCGAAAAAGCTTAGATATTCTTATTTGTTTTTTGAAAATATATTAGAAAAAACTGATTGTTTGAGCGAATAGCGAGTTATCATTTTTTTCAATATATTTTACAAAAACAAATTTAGAATATCTTAGCGAATTGAGTTGCCCTTCTAGACACATATCCCTTTTTAATATACTGAAGGTGAATTACCTTTCACGTCGTAATTTTCTTATTTTATTCTTCCATCTGTACTTATTATTACTTCATTAAAAGGTACTATAGTCTCTGACTTTAACATGGCCTGTTTAACTGCATTTACTATACCTCCACAACAAGGTACTTCCATTCTTACTACAGTTATACTTTTTATGTTATTGTTTTTCAATATTTCTGCTATTTTTTCTTTATAATATTCATTATCATCCAATTTCGGACATCCTATTAATGTTATACGATTTTTTATAAATTTATTATGGAAGTCCCCATAAGCATATGCAGTACAATCCCCTGCTATCAATAAATCTGCATCTTGTAAGTATGGGGCCTTTGTATTAACTAATTTTATTTGTACAGGCCATTGTTGTAATTCTGAATCCATATTTATTTTTCTATAACTTTTATCATCTTCTTTTTCTATATTTAAATTAATATTTTTTATTGGTCTCTTAATAGCTTTTGCCATAGTTCCTGGACATCCACAAGGCATTTTCTCTTTAGTACTTTCTACTGAATTTTTCATAGCCATTTTCTTTTCTACTAATTCTTCATTATATTCAGCAGCTTCTCTTTCTATTATTTTTATTGCTCCTGTAGGACATTCTGGAAGGCAATCTCCTAATCCATCACAATATTCATCACTAATTAAAACTGCCTTACCATCTATTAATTCTATAGCTCCCTCATGGCAAGCTGACACACACAATCCACATCCATTACATTTTTCTTTATCTATATTAACTATTTTTCTAATCATCTTCATATTCCCCCTTGTTGATTTTCTATACTTATTGTAGTACTATTATGTAAATAATTCTGTAACTAATGTTACCACTATAAAATTTAGGGAGGTTTATTTTTATGAATAATAATATATTTTTTATTTTAAGTAAATGTATATTATTCAGAAACTTTGAAGAAAAATGCATAGAAAAAATTCTTAAGAATATAAATTATAAGGTAAAAGATTATAAAAAAGATGAGGTAATAGCTATAGAAGGCGATTCCTGCTCTACTATAGGTATTATATTAGATGGGAGTATAGAAATACAAAAATTATTCTCTTCAGGAAAAACTGTCACAATTACAAGCCTAATTAAGGGAGATATTTTTGGTGAGGTTATTGTATTTTCTTCTATGAATAAGTATCCTTCTACTATACTATCTACATTTAATAGCAAAATTATGTTTATATCAAAGGAAGACATTGTTAAACTTTGTAGTTTAGACCCTTTAATTTTAAATAACTTAATGGGACTTTTATCTAATAAAATATTGATGTTAAACAAAAAAGTTAGAAATTTATCTTATGAAACTATTAGACAAAAAATTTCTAGTTTCTTATTAGAACAATATTCAGAGCAAAATAGTTTAACTATAAAACTAAATGTTTCCAGAAAAGCTTTAGCTGAAATTTTTGGTATTCCAAGGCCTTCTCTCTCCAGAGAGCTTATTAACATGAAAAATGATAATTTAATAGATTTTGAAAAAAATATAATAATTATAAAAGACTTAGAAGCTTTAGAAGAGATTTTATATTAAATAAAAATCACATTAAATAAATCATACTATAATACATTTATCTCAGATACAAGTATTTCTTATATAAAGCCTTATATAAAACTAATAATAAATTCATATTATAAATTTTTAATAAAAGTTTAAAATAGTTAGTACTTTTTTTTACAATATGAATAAATTAATATTGTAATGACTTTTTATGAGGTGTATTTTTATGGCGTATTCCGATAGGGAATTGTTGGCTAGAATCATAAAATGTGAAGCTGGTGGCGAAGGTGATGATGGAATGAGAGCCGTAGCTACTGTAGTTATGAATAGAGTTAGAGTGCCTTATGGCGAATATCAAAGAATTGGTCAAGGAAATGTAAGAAACATCATTTACCAAGCTGGTCAATTTGATTGTGTTAGGGGTGTATTAAAAGGTGTCCCTAATCCACAAACTATTTGGGCTAATCCACCAGAACAAATACATTATGATATAGCTGATTGGGCATTATCTGGTAATAGACTATATAATATAGGATATTCTCTTTGGTACTTTAATCCTTATCTTCCGAACTGCCCTGCTGTTTTCCCATCAAATGGAGTGGGTACTTTTCAAGTACAAGTTAATCAACATTGTTTTTACAACCCAACTGAGTTATATGCACAAACTTAATTAATAAATTAGGAGGAATTTTATGTTTATTGATGATTGTCCTTATTTAGAAAATAATTCCGGTGGTGATAATATGAATATGAGACCTATGCCTTACATGGCTTGGGGTAATTCCCCAATGTATAACCCATATATGGACAATATGAATTCTTGCGTGGATAACATAGATTATAACAATATGAATAGAGGCTGCAATAACATACCTAATGAATATGATGATGCTATGTATACGATTAATGCATCCCCTACAGGTACTAATCAACCTAGTACCACACCTCCACCTAGTACTGTACCTTCTATAGAAAATGATAATTTGTACACTCAAGGTTTTTTAAGAAATCAAATAGGTAAAAGAGTAAAGATAGAATTTTTAATAGGCACTAATATGTTAATGGATAGGGAAGGTACCTTAGTAGACGTTGGAATAAGTTACGTTCTAATAAGAGAAGTAGATACTAATGACTTAGTTATGGCAGATATGTACTCCATAAAATTTGTAAGAATATTTGACTAAATCTTACATTACACAATAAATTAGAAAATATTTTTTAACTTATCACAAAATAAAATAACTATGAAATATTAGTGTTGGAAGTGTACCTAATATTTCATAGCTTTTTAATTTAATATAAATTTTATAAAAACTTATAATTTGAAAATTTGAAAAATATATTTTTACCTAGATTTATTTTAATAAATATTTCTTAGATATATTTTTAAGATCTATTGTAAACTAAAAACTACTGTTAAAAGCATTTTAAATCTTTCTGTGGCTAATAATGCATGAGGTACATTTGCAGGCATTACTATAGTTTCACCTTTTTTAACATTAAATTTTTCTTCTCCTATAGTTATTTCTGCTTCCCCATCTAAAATGTATACCATGGCATCTCCTGAAGCTGAATGAGAACTTATTTCTTCGCCTTTATCAAAGGCAAATAAAGTTACACTTAGTGGCTTTCCTTGAGCCAAAGTTCTACTTACTACTGTTCCCTCTTCATAATTTACTAAAGATTCCATTTCTATTGGTTTTGCAAAATCTATATTCTTTATTAATGGTTTTTTTATCATATAATAAATCCTCCTTTTAATATTTTCTAAAGAATATTCTTTAAAAATTAATTTTCTATATTTATATAATAATATTTTCCAACTAAAAATTCTGTAACCAATGTTACTTATCAAATTATTTATTCTCCTACCACTCCACTTTCTTTAAACTTTCTCACAAAATTTTTATTTATTTTATCTAATTTTTTCTTTAATAATAAAGCTAATAAAATTGATAGAGTAAAATAAATTAACAATACTACTATGTCCTTTAAAAGTATCGCTTCTATAACCCCTCCTACTGCTTCTCTCATACCTGATATAGCATAAGTAAAAGGTAATAGTGGATTTATATTTTGAAAAAATGGTGGTGTAACTTCTATTGGAAAGGTTCCTCCTGAAGCAGATATCTGAAGTACTAAAAGTATTACTCCTAATGCCTTTCCTATATTTCCAAATACAGATACTAATGTGTATATTATCATAGAAAACACTATACTTATAAATATTGAAAATAAAATAAATATCGATTTATTTGAAACATATACTTTTAATAAATATATATCACCCAAGCTAACTATTAAAGCTTGGAATATAGCTATAGTCATAAACGTAAAATATCTACCAAAATATTTTTCATGTACTTTTAATTTCTTTACTCCTTTTATATCTTTTACATCTACTGAAAGTATAGAAACTAAAATTAATGCTCCTACCCAAAGTGATAAAGTTGTAAAAAAAGGTGTCATTGCTGATCCATAATTAGGAATAGGATAAATTCTATTTTCTTTTATTTCTATAGGGTTAGATATAAAATCACTTTCCATTTTAGAATTATTTTTCATTAATTTTATTACTTCATTTAATCTTTCATCATTGTCTAAAGTTTTGAGCTTATTAGATACTTCCCCTATAGACTTTTCTATAGATGGTAAATTAGATTTAAGAATTTTTATTCCTCTTATACCTTTTTCTGCTCCTGCATAACCATTATCTAATAATTCTGTTGCTTCTGGTAAATTTTCATTAGCATTTTTTAATAATTGTATAGTATTATCTGCTGTAACTATTAAATCATTAAGAACATTATTTATAGCTGGTACTATTTTAGGATTAAAATCATCTATAGTTTTTTCTAATATAGTATCTATTCCATTAGATTTATTTTTTAATCTATTTAATGCCTCTAAAGATACTTTTTCCCCTCTATCTATGGAAGATATTATAATATTTATGTTCTCTATTTTATTATTTATTCTTTCCTTCATATCTTTAATCTTATTTTGGAAATCATTCATTATAATATTATTTTTATCTTTATTTATAATATCAACCAACTCTAATATACTATTTAAAATTTCTTTTACGGTAGTTAACTTATCTTTTGCTGATACTAAGTTTTCTTTAGCTTTCGGAGAATTTTTTTCTATTAATCCTAATCCTTCTCCTATTAAAATTTCTGATGTATTGTTTATTTTTTTAGCTATAATTAAATCCTGCTTTATATAAGGCGCTACATTGTTTATTCCTTCTTTGGATTTTGATAAAAATGACTTCGTTTTATCTCCTGCAGTTAGAGCTCTGTTTATAGTGTCTTTTATTAAGGGAATATCCTTATTTATTTTTTCTATAAATTCCTCTAATGTTATAGCACCTTTTTCTAACTTATCTATGGAAGAATTTATTTCAGGTATTTTATCATTAACATAAAAAATCATATTCATTAAATCTTTAAGTTTTGGTTTTCCCTTTTCTAGTTCTATTCCTAAATTATTAAATATTTCAAATATAATACCATTTATTGTTTTTACAAATGTCTTTGTAATCTCACTTTGAACTGTTGTAACACCTTTACTTGTTATTTTTGGTGCTACTGCATTAATTTTTTCATTTACAGAATAAATCAATACAGGTTTTTCTTGTTTATCTCTAGTTATAGATAAAATTTTATAAGAAAAGTCTTCTGGTATAACTACACTAGCATAATACTTTCCATACTTTACTCCTCCTTCTGCTTCTTTTTCATCAACAAATTTCCATCCAATATTTTTATTCATTTTTAACTTATTTACAAGTTCTCCACCTACATTAATAGTTTCTCCTTTTAAAAAAGCAGTTTTATCTTTATTTACTATAGCTACAGATATAGATTTTGTATTAGAGTATGGATCCCAAGAAGATTTTATGTTAAACCAAGCATATAAGGAAGGCAATATCATAAGTCCTAGCATTACAACAATAGCTACCCAATTTGTTATTATATTTTTTAGATCCCTTTTATAAATTTTGAAAATATTCTTCACAAAATGACCCCTTTTCACCTTTTGTAGAAAAGTATATTACAATAAAAACTCTCTTATAAAATTTAGTATTTCTATATTTACAACTTTAAATACCTAATTTTTCAATATATTTCATTCTATTGTTTATTTACTATTTCTAAGCAAAACTATAAAAGGCTTAAGATTTTAATAGCATTATTCATACTATTAAAATCTTAAGCCTATCTCTATTTGATATTTTTATTTTAACTAGTATATTTATTTATCATAAATATATATTAAAAATTTAATTCTTTAAAAATTCAACTAAAATTTAATTTTAAGATATTATAAATTTAATTTTGAAATAATCTGATGAGCTTTATCAGGATAATTGGTAATAACACTAGTTACTTTACTTTTAATCAATCTTTCCATATCATTTTCATCATTTACTGTATAAGGGTTTATTTCTAAATTATTAATATTAGCTTTATCTATAAATTCCTTTGTAAGGGTAATATAATTAGGATGAAGTGCTTCTACTTTTATAGATCTAGCATAATCCCAAGGCTCATATAAAGCCGCTTCATAGAGCATTCCTGTTTTAATATTTAAATTTATTTCTTTAACTCTCACTAAAGAATAATGATCAAAGGAAGATATTATAACCCTATCTAAGATTTTATATTTTTCTATCATATCTATAACTTTTTCCTCTATATTAGGATAAATTCTGTAGCCTGCCTTTATTTCTATATTTAAATATATATTTGTATTATTTATTAGCTTTAAAAGTTCTTCCAAAGTAGGTATTCTTTCACCTTCGTATTCATCACTAAACCAAAAGCCTGCATCTAACTTTTTTAATTCATCTAACGTAAAATCTTTTACTTCCCCTTTCCCATTTGTAGTTCTATCTACCTTTTCATCATGGATGATTACAATATGTCCATCCTTAGATAAATGTACATCTAACTCTATTCCATCTGCATTCATATCTATAGCTTTTTTAAAAGCAACCATAGTATTCTCTGGAGCATAGGCACTAGCACCTCTATGAGCTAAGATTTTAGTATGTTTCATATTTTCTCTCCTATCTAATAAAATTTTATTAATATAATATATATTAAATACTTACTAAAAGGTTCTATATAAATATTTTCATTCCTTCTCAAATTAAAAGTGCATATTAAAATAACTAATAATATATAGTTTTGTTATATTAAAATCTATGAATTTAAAATATTTTATTACTAAATTCACAGCCTTATTAAATATTAATTAAACTTTTAAAAATATTTCTTTATATATATTTTTATATATAACCTTTAACTAAGTTTACTTTTATAATATTTATTTTATTTTTACGCATTTGCCATTGCTTGGATAGGTATCTTTATAAACTTTCCCACTAAAATCTACATAATATTGACTTACTGCATAGCTTCCATCACCTTTACCATATACACCTTCAAACACATAAACTTTCTTGTTTTTAAGTTCCTGTGGGAATGCTTTGTATGGTGTAGTTATATGAGAATAAGGGACTGTTTCAACTCCTAGATAATTTAAAGTAATATCAGAAGGCTTAACAGATTGTACCAAAACTCTGGCTTTACTTTCACTTATATAATTGTTCTTTGAATTATTTGTTCTTTGATTATTTTCATTATTCATCTTAATTTCATTATCTTCCTTTTCTTTATATTCTTTTTCTTTTTTCTCTTTTATTTCTTGTTGTTTTCTTTGTTTGGCTTGTTCATTTTTCTTTTCTTCTATTTTTATTTTTATATTATTTCTTATATCTAGGGCCCTTTCATTATCCTTATCATATTTTAAAACCATATCTAAATATTTATTAGAATTATTATAATTTTCTTTTTTAAATTCTTCATTTGCTAAATTTATTAATTCATCCATACAACTATCTATTTTATCCTTCGCCAATATATATATTTTATCTTTATTCTCATCTATAGAATTTAATTTTTCTAAAGCTTTTTCATATTTTTTATCTTCTAATAAATCTACAGCTTCATTATATACTTTTTGGCTTTTTTTAAGCTGCTCTGCCTCTTTTATTTTCTTATCTATTTCTTTATCTTCTTTATAATCTAATGATTCCTTAAAACTATCAATAGCCTTATCATATTCCCCTTTTTCCATATAATTGTTAGCTGTTGCTATAACCCTATTATATGCTTCAACTCTATTATATTTATGCAAGCCTATACTTATTAACAATGCGATTATAATTGTGGTCAAAATAATAGCTTTTTTATTCTTAAATTTATTCACTTAAACTCTCTCCTCTTACACGTATTTTATATTAATATATAAATATTGCTTACACTTTTAATATATTCTTTTAAAATTTATAGTTTACAAATACATATATAGTTGTTTCCACATATATTAAATCTTTTTAATAAAATTTAGTATATTAAATTAAAATTTTATACTTACTATTTATTTTATATTTTCTAAATTATATGTTATTATTGTTTTGGAAAGTTTTTCAATTAAAAATACTTTTAATATCAATTTTATGTTATACACAACCAATAAGGAGGATTAATAAATGAAGTTTTGGAAAAAATACACTCAAAAAGAAATAGATGAAAAAATAACTAAATCTTTAGAGAGAACTTTAAACTATGACAATACTGAAACTATAGGAATACCTGGAACTAAATTAGATGATGCTGTCTTTTATGATGACCATAGCTTTATAAAACACTCACCTTATTTAAGAACCTTTATACAAAATCCAAATCATATAGGCTGTCATACATATGATAAAGCGGATATATTATTCGGAGGAACTTTTGATATAGAAAGGGAACTTATTCAACTATTGGCAATTGATATTCTTAATGGAAATGATGAAGAATTTGATGGATATGTAACTCAAGGAGGTACGGAAGCTAATATACAAGCTATGTGGGTATATAGAAACTATTTTAAAAAAGAAAGAAAAGCCAAACATGAAGAAATAGCTATAATTACATCTGCTGACACCCATTACTCTGCTTATAAGGGATCTGATTTATTAAATATAGATATAATAAAAGTTCCTGTAGATTTTTACAATCGTAAAATCCAAAAGAACACTTTAGAAAATATTATAAAAAAAGCTAAAGAGGATGGTAAAAAATATTTTATAGTAATATCAAATATGGGAACTACAATGTTTGGTTCAGTAGATGATCCTGATTTGTATGCTAATACTTTTGATAAATATAATTTAGAATACAAAATTCATGTCGATGGAGCTTTCGGTGGATTTATATATCCTATAGATAACAAAAATTGTAACACAGATTTTTCTAATAAAAATGTAAGTTCTATAACATTAGATGGTCATAAAATGTTACAGGCACCTTATGGTACAGGAATTTTTGTGTGCAGAAAAAATTTAATACATAATACTCTTACAAAAGAAGCTACCTATATAGAGAATTTAGATGTTACAATAAGCGGTAGCCGTTCAGGTTCTAATGCTGTAGCTATATGGATGGTACTTGCTAGTTATGGACCATATGGATGGATGGAGAAAATAAATAAATTAAGAAATAGAACTAAATGGCTATGTGATCAATTAGATGATTTGCAAATCAAATATTACAAAGAAAATAGTATGAACATAGTAACTATAGAAGAACAATATGTTAATAAAGAAATAGCAGAAAAATACTTTTTGGTACCAGAGGTTCATAACTCTAGAAATAAATGGTACAAGATAGTAGTTATGGAACATGTTGAACTAGACATACTAAATTCTTTAGTATGTGATTTAAAAAATTTTAATAAAAAGCACTTACATGTAATATAAATAAAATAAACCAGTCATTTATTAAGAAAAGTATTGTGGATAATATTTTATAAAAACAAATTTTATCCACATACTTTCCTATAATAATATAACCAGCTTATGTTTTATATTATTCATTTTAAATTTATATTTATTTAGTTAACTAATTTTCTTTATACTATTTGATTCCACGCTTTGTATAATTGGAATAATAATTTCACTTTTTACTTTTGGAGAAATAAATGAAGTACCAGAATGGACAATAATTTGTGCTGTACTTGTGGGAAATATAACAAAGATATATAATACTATTTTTGAATATTTCAAGTGTAAAAATACTATATATATGAATAAGACCAATTAAAATCAGTCAGAGTATATAAAATTCTGACCGATTTTAATTGGTCTTATCTTACAATTGTATCTTCTTTAATTTTTATAAAACAGTACCATATTTTAATAAATGTATAGATTTTAAAGTTATTCAAACTAAACTATGTCATTCACATATAAACACTACTTTAAATACTTATTCACATGTTAACAAATCAATGCAAAAAAATGCAACTGATAAGTTAAATAGTTTTTAGATTTTTAATGGTATGGCAAAATAGAAAAACACTAGGCGTTAACCTAGTGTTTTTCATGTACGACTAAACCTATAAGCCGAGTTCTGTATTAGACAATCATCTATCTAGGCCTATTGTTACCAATAGGCTCCAGCGATACTACCCGAGAGCGAGACGGGCTACCTCTGGAAACCAAAGTTTCCTGCTCTCCTATTCGATCTTGCTCCAGATGGGGTTTACATAGCCGTATAGTCACCTATACGCTGGTGAGCTCTTACCTCGCCTTTCCAGCCTTACCAGATAAATCTGGCGGTATATCTCTGTTGCACTTTCCTTAGAGTCGCCTCCACTGGGGATTACCCAGCACCCTGCCCTATGGAGCTCGGACTTTCCTCTCCCGTACAATGTACGGCAACGATTGTCTGGTTTACTCGCAAGTATTATAATATCACAGCTATAAATAAAAATCAAATTTATTTTTTGTAAATCATGTTTTTAATTGGTTTACTCAACTTTTTTTCTTCTATTTTATAAAGAATTCTCCCACAATTATCACAATAAACTACCTTTTCTCCTCTTTTTGCTTTATCCAAAATCATACTTGAAACTCTAACTCTGCACCCCTTGCATATTCCTTTTTCTAACGGAACTATAGCTATTTTCTTAGATTTTTTTATCTTATCAAATTTTTCTAGCAAATCTTTTTCAATAATAGTTCTTATATGTTTTATAGTTTTTTCACACAAATCTATCTCTATTTTAGCTTCATTTATTTTTTTACTACTATTTTTTTTATACTCATCAAAATTTACTTTTATTATTTTTAGTTCTTCTCTTAAACTTTCTTTTTCTGTACTTATTTTTTCATCCTTTTCTATCAATTCTATAGCTAAATTTTCTAAATCTTTTATTGCATTTTTACTTTTTTCTATATCATTTTCAAGTCTTTCTATTATCTTTATATCACTTTTTGCTTCATTATAAAGAAAATATTCCTTTTCTTTTATATTCTTATTTTCTCTTTTTGTTTTTAAACTTATTTCTTTATATTCTTTTTTTATATTGTCTAACTGTTCTTCTTTAGATTTATATTTTATTTTATTTTCTTCAAATTCATCTTTTAATTTTTTTAAAAAATATATATCCGAACCATCTTTTATCACCTTGTTATTATTTTCTAATGTAATATAACAATCTTGAAGTTTAATTAATAAATCTAAGTTTCTCATAGTTTCATTCTCCTTTAAAATATAATTTTTAATTTTAAAGAAATACCTCCTTATATTATACCTACTAAATTTTAATTGTATGTTATAAATATGTTATGAATATATAAAAAAATAGAAACGAGTGCATCAAACTCATTTCTATTTATACTTGTAGGGTGAAAAATTATTCTCAGCTAAAAGAACATCATTTTTAAAACCCATTTCTTCTATTCTATTTTTTAACCATTTATAAAAGCATTGTAAAGCTGGCCATTCTGTATGAAAGTGTCCTGCATCAATAACAGCTATTTTTTCTTCCATTAAATCACTTACATAATGATATGTAGTATCTCCTGTTATTATACAATCTGCACCTAAAGCTTTTGCTTTATTAAAATACTCTTGGCCACTACCATTTATTATAGCTACTTTTTTTATTTTTAGAGAGTCTTCTCCTGAATATCTTAATATAGAAATATTGAAAACTTCTTTAACAAATTCGCATAGTTTATCTAAAGCAACCTCTTGTTTTAAATATCCTATTCTTCCAATACCTGCATTATCATTATAATTACTAGGATCTAATATTTTTAAGTCATGTAAATTCAAAAGTTCTGCTACTATTTGATTAAATCCATTTTCTGTAGAATCTAAATTTGTATGACTAGAATATAAATTTAGATCATTTTTTATTAATTCTATTATTTTTTTACCTAATAAAGTATCTGTAGTTATAGAAGAAGGTTTTTTAAATAATAAAGGATGATGAGTAACTATCAAATTACAATCTTTTTTCTTTGCCTCTTCTATTACATCTAAAGTACAATCTAAAGCAACTAATATTTTATTTACACTAGCCTTTGAGTCTCCTACCATAAGTCCTACATTATCATAACTTTCCTTTAAATATAAAGGAGCATATTCTTCTATTATATTTTCTATGTTTTTAACATTTAAATACATTTTACCAGCTCCTCCAATTTAATTATTTTTTCTTTTATTACTGCTTTTCTTAAAGCTGCACTTTCTGTATCTTCTCTTATATATTGTAGTATTTTTTTATATTTGTCAATATTGTTATACAAAAAATTTTTTATTAAGGGATGTTTAGTATTTACAAGATACTCTGCTACTTCATAATATATAGGATCTACAGATTTATGATTTTTATCATATTTTATTTTTATAATTTCGTAAAATCTATTATCCTCAAATATTAAAGATTCTTTTAATATATTATATCCCATAATATATATATGTTCTCTTAAAGCTTCTGGATTTTGTACTGGTTGTAGTACTAAGAAATCCAAACTTTTAAACACTTCTTTTGATTCTTCTAATATATCCTTTATTAGATGTCCCCCCATACCGGCAATTATTGCAGCATTAACCTCTGTAGGATATACTTTAGTTAGCCCAGGACCCAGCCTACATTGTATTTTATTTTGTAAATTATGAGCATTAATATTATTTTTTGCTCTATCTAGAGGTCCTTTATTTATATCTCCTGCTATAGCACTTTTACAAATATTATTTTTAATTAAATATATAGGAATGTATCCATGGTCTGTACCTACATCTACTACAGATTCACATTTATCTACCATATTAGCTATCTCTTTTAATCTTAAACTTATTTCCATATCTAGCTCCTGCACTTATATTTATGTTTTAAAATAATAAAAATCTTATAAGAAAACATATAATATTCTTATTTGAAATATTAAAAATACTGTTGAAAAAAACAATGATATATATAAAAATTTATAAGCATAATTTTTATCATATTTTGAGTAAAAATATGATACATAATACATACAAAATAATATAACCATATTTAAAGCTCCATACATCATTTGTTTGAAAGCAAATTGTTTGCCTTCTCCAAAACCTACTGGAGTAAATTTTGCATCAAATACAAGGGGCATCTTGTCTGGTAAAAGATTATATAAATAAAATATCATAGGGGTTAAAGTTATTATTAATATCATAATAGTTACAATTATAAATGGAGTAAAATACCTTTTATCTTTGAATATATTGGTATTTTTATTTAATTTAAATTGCCAATCTCCCTCTTTTATACCAGCTTGTTTTAGTATCATTTCAAACTCTTCTACCTTTTCGGGAGATATACCATAGTTTATTTTATCTGTTTTTAAATATAATATACTTTTATTAGAGGTTACATACATATATGTATTACCTAATTTGTCTATTATATTTCTTCCTATTGCATAATAATATTTGCTGAACCCAGATATTCTCATACTTTTCATATACCCAGATTGCTTTTTATAACTTTGTATTTCTTTAATAGGAATTATAACTTTTTTCAATCCAAATATACTATTTATATACATATTTTCTTGGTCTAAACAATAATAAACTGTAGAATACATAAATATATAGTAAATAAAATATATATCCAATCCTATTAAACAAATTTTTAATAATTCCATTATTTCATAAGAATTTACTAAAAGCATTATTAAAATTACTGCTGCATTATATATTATGGTATTAGTTACTATAGAAAGTAGTCCTGATCCACTTATAGGCTTAAATTTATGCATGTTTATCACCTACCTTATTACATGAACATTATATCATTATAAGTAGAAAAAAAAAAGCACCTTATATTGGTGCATTAATCTAAATAATCTTTTAGCTTTTTACTTCTACTTGGATGTCTTAATTTTCTTAAAGCTTTTGCTTCTATTTGTCTTATTCTTTCTCTTGTTACATTAAATTCTTTCCCAACTTCTTCCAATGTTCTAGCTCTTCCATCATCTAACCCAAATCTTAATCTTAAAACTTTCTCTTCTCTTGGTGTTAATGTATCTAAAACATTAATTAGTTGTTCTTTTAGCATTGTGAAAGCTGCTGCTTCTGCTGGCGCCGGTGCTTCATCATCTGGAATAAAATCTCCTAAATGACTATCCTCTTCTTCTCCAATTGGAGTTTCTAAAGAAACAGGTTCCTGAGCTATTTTCATTATTTCTCTTACTTTATCTACAGGCATTTCCATAATCTTAGCTACTTCTTCTGGTTGCGGCTCTCTACCTAATTCTTGCAATAGTTGTCTTGACACTCTTATAAGCTTATTTATAGTTTCTACCATATGAACTGGTATTCTTATAGTTCTTGCTTGGTCTGCTATAGCTCTTGTAATAGCCTGCCTTATCCACCAAGTAGCATAAGTACTGAATTTGTAACCTTTTCTATAGTCAAATTTCTCTACAGCCTTTATTAAGCCTAGGTTACCTTCTTGTATAAGATCTAAAAATAGCATTCCTCTTCCTACATATCTCTTTGCAATACTTACAACAAGTCTTAAATTAGCTTCTGCTAATTTTTTCTTAGCAACCATGTCTCCAGCTTCTATTCTTTGTGCTAATTCTATTTCTTCCTCTGAGGTTAATAATGCTACTTTACCAATTTCTTTTAAATACATTCTAACAGGATCATCTATAGCAATACCTTCAGGAACTGATAAATCAATATCTTCTTCCTTCACGTCTATCTCATTCATATCACCTGTAACTTCTACACCCATAGATTCTAATACATCATAAATCTTTTCGATTTGTTCTGGGCTTAAATCTATTTCTTCTAATTCATCCATAATTTCTTTGTAACTTAATGATCCAGTTTTTTTACCTTTATCTATCAAACGCCTAACTAACTTCATTTTTTCATTTTTGTCTTTAGGATTATTTTTCTTTTCTTTCATTATAAGTGTAGCCTCCTTTCGCCATTATTTCATGGCCCCTAAGGTTTTCTTTACTTTTATGAGTTCTTGACTCATTTTTATAGTTTCATCTAGATTTCCTCGTGCTTCATACTCTTTAATCTTTTTAAGTAAATCTTCCTTATATTTTTCTAATTTATATTTTTTAATATTTAAAATAGCATCATCTATAAATTTTTTACTTTCATTCTCTTTATAAATAAAATTTGTGTTTAATATATTTACCCATTCCTTAGATGTTTCTATATTTTTATTACATAATGTTTCTATATGCAATTTTTTATTTTCTATATTTGAGTTTTCTAAAGTATCTCTTATATATTTATATATTGTCCTATGGGTTTCCTCTATTATCTCCTGCTCACTTATATTATTTTTTATATATTCATAAATATTATTATATTTAAACATTAATTGGAGAATAATTCTTTCAGCTCTTATATAAGCTGGTTCTAGATACAATTTTTGTCCAAAAGCTTCTAACATATTCACTTCTTCTTCATTTTTCCTAGAATTTTGGTTTTTTTTGTTTAATTGGTCATATAAAGTCTGAATTTCTATATTAGTCTCCTCTGAAAGTCTTCTTATGTACATATCTTTTTCCACAGGATCTAAATTTTCTATAATTTTAATATATCTATCTATATATTGTATAACTTGCCTTTTATCTTTAATATTTAAACCGTATTTAATAATTTTTATTTTATACTCTATAAGAGGCAATGCTTCTTTTACTAATTTTAAGTAAGCTTCTTTTCCATGGGCCTTTATAAACTCATCTGGATCTTTCCCATCTGGTACTGTTAATATTTCTACCCTTAATCCTACATCTTTTAATATTTCTAAGCCTCTTAAAGTAGCTAATTGTCCTGCTGTATCTGCATCATAAGATATTATAACTTTATCTGCATATCGTTTTAAAAGTCTAGCTTGATTTGTAGTTAGAGCTGTTCCTAGAGATGCTACAGAATCTTTTATTCCATATTGATGTAATGTAATGCAATCCATATATCCTTCTACTATTATTAATACTCTATCTTTATTTTCTTTTATTGCATAATTTAATCCATATAAATTTACACCCTTTTTAAACACCATGGTTTCTGGAGAATTTAAGTATTTAGGTTTAGCATTATTCAGCACTCTTCCTCCAAAACCTATTACCTTACCTCTATAATCAAAGACCGGAAACATAACTCTGTTTCTAAATCTATCATAATAAGATCCATTTTTCCCCTTTATGATAAGCCCCGCAGATAACATATCTAGATTCGTATATCCTTTTGCTCTTAAATGCCTTAGAAGCCCATCCCAACTATCTTTTGAGTATCCCAATCCAAATCTTTTAATTATTGATTTCGTAACACCCCTATTTAGAAAATAATTTATAGCATTTTTATTTATTATAAGATTATTAAAAAAATATCTAGCTGCCTCTACATTTATTCTGTATATTTTATCTTTGGGATTATTTCTATTTTCTTTTTTATCTTCCTCTATATCTATATTTACTCTTTCTGCTAAAATTTTTATAGCTTCGGGAAAAGCAACATTTTTAGTCTTCATCACATAAGTAACAACATTTCCTGCTTCTCCACATCCAAAACATTTATATATTTGCTTATCCTGCGATACACTAAAGGAAGGTGTTTTTTCATGATGAAAAGGACATAACCCAAAATAGTTCCTTCCACTGTTTTTAAGCTTTATGTCCCCTGATATAACATCTACAATATCGTTTAGTTCTATTACCTTTTGGACGACATCTTCCGATATCAATGACTACTCCCACCTTACTCTTTAATATTTTATGAATATATTATTTTAAAAATACGTAGGCAAAAATAATATATTCGACAAAAACTTTATATTTCCTTCTAGGTTTTCGAATATTTTTAAACTTTCGTTATAAACTCACTATAATATATTCTTTATAAATGCTTAATTTCCTTCAATTTTCAATAATTTTTATTTTTTACTTATATATCGCCGCTTTTTATTACACAAATTTATATATTTTACTTTTTTTCCTATTAAATATTATACCCAATTCATAATTTTTTAATATATTACTACTTTAGGTACATATATACTATTGAATAAATGCAAGCAATAATCATCGCTCATTCCTGCTATATAATCCGCTACTCCTACATATAAGCCTTCTTCCTTTGCTATACTTTTATAAAGTTTTGGCATTTTCTCAGGATTTTTAACAAAATAATCAAAAACTTGTTTTAATACAAATTTAGCCTTTTCTCTTTCTGTCTTTAATATTTTTCCATTATATATTTTTTTGAATAAATATTTTCTTAACTCATATAAAGCAGATTCTTTCTCATCACTTAATGATACTTCTATTAATCCCTTCTCTATATTATTTAATGTGTTTTTTATGCAATCTATAACTAAAATATTTATTCTTTCTCCATGAGTATTTCCAAGACAATATAATAAATCTTTAGGTATATCCTTTTGAAATAAAAGTCCTGCTCTTATAGAATCATCTATATCATGATTTACATAGGCAATTTTATCACTATACTTAACTACTTGACCTTCTAAAGTATGAGCCTTATGAGATTTCTTAGAAAATCCACTATGATACAATATACCATCTAGTACTTCCTTAGTTAAATTTAATCCTCTACCTTCTTTTTCTATTTTTTTAAGAACTCTTACACTATTTTCATTATGTTTAAAACCGTAAGGTAGTAATTCATTTAATACTTCTTCTCCATTATGAGCAAAAGCCACATGTCCTATATCATGTCCTAATGCTATTGCTTCTATTAAGTCTTCATTGAGACCTATACCTTTACCTATAGTTTTTGCAATCTGTGCAACCTCTAAAGTATGAGTAAGTCTAGTTCTATAATGATCACCAGAAGTTCTTATATATACTTGTGTTTTATGCTTTAATCTTCTAAAGGATTTACTATGAATAATTCTATCTCTATCTATCATAAAAACTGTTCTTATATCATCTTTAGGTTCTGATGTTTTTCTTCCTTTAGAATTTATAGAAAAACATGCTTTTTCATTCAATATTAATTTTTCTTTTTTTTCAATACTCTCTCTTATATTCATAACATATCATCCTAACAATAAAAATGTTTTTGTGTTATTAATTCTATATTAAGTTAAGAAGTCCTTTTTTTCATTAAAGCGTTATAATAAATGATTTAAATTAATATCATTATAGAAGAAAATATTTTTTAAGGAGTGTTTCTATGGCTTATATGCCTAAGTCATTTGATATAAACTTATTATCTGAAGAAAACGTAAAAAAATACGTTTTACCTAAATATAATTTACAAACTGCTGATATTTGTCAAATCAAATTTAAAAATACAGAAAAACAAAGAGCTGTTTACAAAATTACTTATGGCAATAGCTGCTATTGCTTAAAAAAAGTATATTTCGATGAAGCTGACTTATTATTTGTATATTCTGCTGTAGAATGGTTTTATAGAAATGAAATCAAGGTTCCTAGAATTCTTCCTGCTTGTGATGGAAACAGATTCGTAAATTATAATAATATGTTTTTTATACTTACCCCTTGGATTGAAGGAGAAAAATGTGATTATGATAGAAAAGAGCATATTATATATTCTATAGAAAATCTAGGTAAAATGCATGTTAGTGTAGAAAACTTTGTACCTATAAAAGGTAGTAGAATTAAAGAAAAAAATGACAGTATATATCGTTCTCATGAAAAACACTTTTTTCAACTTTTGAATTGTTCTAATTATGCCTTTAAAGAAAAAGATAAATTTTCTAATATTTTTCTAAAGAATTTTGAAAAGAATATGTTATTAGCAAAAACCTCCGTGGATATAGCTCACAATATAAATAATAATAACTTGCACAGATGCCTATGTCACTTAGATTATGTTAATAAAAATATTATATTATCACCAAATAATGATATATGGGTCATAGATTTTGATAAATGTGCTATAGATTATAGAGTACATGATATAGGTTATTTTTTGAGAAGACTTTTAAGAAGAAAAAATACAAACTGGGACTCAAAATTGACAGCTGAAATTTTAGAATGCTATGATAAATTTATTCCTTTAAATCTAGATGAATATAGATATATATTAAGTTATTTATCTTTTCCTCAAAAATCTTGGAAAATATCTAGAGATTATTATAAGAATATAAATAAATGTAATAAAAAATCTTTCCAAAAAATTTTAAAAAGTTCTGTAGAGTATATCGACAATCAGTGTAAATTTGTATATTTATTTGGTAAACACATAGAAGCTAAATTTGGAGAAAATTTAATACAATAATAAAGATGTAAGCCAATTTTACATCTGGCTTACACCTTTTATATCTTACTTTCTTGGATTTTTTATTTGAGCTTGTGCTGCAGCTAATCTTGCTACAGGTACTCTAAATGGTGAACAAGACACATAATTTAATCCTACATTGTGACAGAATTCTATGGATGATGGATCTCCACCATGTTCTCCACATATTCCTAATTTTATATCTGGTCTTGTTTGTTTACCTAGTTTAGCTGCCATTTCTACAAGCTTTCCAACACCAGTTTGATCTATTTTTTGGAATGGATCAAACTCATATATTTTTTTATCATAATAAGAATTTAAAAATTTACCTGCATCATCTCTTGAGAATCCAAAAGTCATCTGTGTTAAATCATTTGTTCCGAAAGAGAAGAACTCTGCTTCTTTAGCTATTTCATCAGCTGTAAGTGCAGCTCTTGGAATTTCTATCATTGTTCCAACTTGATATTCCATTTTTACATTTTCTCTCTCTAGTACTTTATTAGCTGTTTCTACAACTATAGATTTTACATAAGCCATTTCCTTTATTTCTCCTATTAATGGTACCATTATTTCTGGCTTAATTTTTATTCCTTTATTTCTTGTAACTTCTATAGCAGCTTCTATTATAGCTGTAGTTTGCATTTCTGCTATTTCTGGGTAAGACACAGCTAAACGACAACCTCTATGTCCCATCATTGGATTAAATTCATGCAATGATAATACAGTATTTTTTAATTCTTCAAAACTTACTTCCATTTCTTTTGATAATTCTTTTATATCATCATCATCTTTTGGTAAGAATTCATGTAGTGGTGGATCTAATAGTCTTACAGTAACTGGTCTTTCTTCCATAGCTTCATATATCCCAATGAAATCTTCTCTTTGCATTGGTAATATCTTGCCTAAAGCTTTTCTTCTTTGAGTTTCTGTTTTAGCAAGTATCATTTCTCTAACAGCTGGTATTCTCTCTTCTTGGAAGAACATGTGCTCTGTTCTGCAAAGACCTATTCCTTCTGCTCCAAATGTAACTGCTTGAGCTGCATCTCTTGGAGCATCAGCATTAGTTCTAACTTTTAATACTCTTACTTTATCTGCCCATTCCATGAATGTTCCAAAATATCCACTTATCTCTGGTGCCACAGTTTTTATGCACTGACCATAAACTTTTCCTGTGCTTCCATCCAAAGATATATAATCTCCTTCTTTATAAGTTTTTCCTGATGCTTTAAAATATTTTTCTTTTTCATTTATACTTATTTCTGAACATCCTGCTACACAGCATGTTCCCATACCTCTAGCAACAACTGCTGCATGAGATGTCATGCCACCTCTTGCTGTTAATATACCTTCTGCTGCTACCATTCCTTCTATATCTTCTGGGGATGTTTCAAGTCTTACTAGTATTACCTTTTCACCTTTTTCATGATGAATTTTAGCTTCTTCAGCTGTAAAGTAAACTCTTCCACAAGCAGCTCCTGGAGATGCTGGAAGACCAGTAGCTATAACTTTTGCAACCTTCAATTCATTTTCATCGAAGTTAGGATGCAATAATGTATCTAATTGCTTTGGATCTACTTTTAATAATGCTTCTTCTTTTTCTAAAGTTCCTTCTTCTACTAACTCTACAGCTATTTTTAATGCAGATTGAGCAGTTCTTTTACCATTTCTAGTTTGAAGGAAATATAACTTACCTTGTTCTATAGTAAATTCCATGTCTTGCATATCTTTGTAATGCTTTTCAAGTTTTCTGGCAATATCTATAAATTCCTCATAACATTGTGGCAAATCTTCTTTTAATTTAGCTATAGGTTGAGGAGTTCTGATTCCTGCAACAACATCTTCACCTTGAGCATTTATTAAATATTCTCCAAATATCTTATTTTCTCCAGTAGCAGGATTTCTTGTAAATGCAACTCCTGTTCCTGATGTTTCTCCCATATTTCCAAACACCATTGATTGCACATTTACAGCTGTTCCCCAATCTCCTGGTATGTCATTTAGTCTTCTGTATACTATAGCTCTTGGATTATCCCATGAACCAAATACTGCTGTAACAGCTGCTAATAGTTGCTTTTTAGGTTCTTGTGGAAAATCTTCTTCCATTTCTTTTTTGTATATTTTTTTAAATTTAGCTACAACTTTTTTCAAATCTTCTGATGTTAAATCTGTATCGTATTGTACTCCTCTTTCTTCTTTCACTTGATCTAATACATCTTCAAAATCTCTTTTATCTATTCCCATAACTACATCTGAAAACATTTGAATAAATCTTCTATATGAATCATAGGCAAATCTTTCATTGTTTGTAAGTCTACTTAAAGATTCTACAGTCTTATCATTTAGTCCTAAATTTAATATAGTATCCATCATTCCTGGCATAGAAACTCTAGCACCTGATCTTACTGAAACTAATAAAGGATTTTCTTCACTTCCAAATTTTTTGTTAGTTTTCTTTTCCACTTCTTCCATAGCATTTGTTATTTGCTGTACTATTTCATCTGATAATTTTTTACCATCTTTATAATATTTTATACAAGCCTCTGTAGTCACTGTAAATCCTGTTGGAACAGGAATTCCTAAATTAGTCATCTCTGCTAAATTAGCACCTTTTCCCCCCAACAATTCTCTCATTGATGCATTTCCTTCACTAAAAAGATATACATACTTCTTATTTTCCATGATAAACATCCCCTCTGTAAAATTTCTTCGTAATTTAATTTATATATTCAGATAAATAATTATCTGCCTAAAACTTTAAACTTTTTCTCCAACCTTTACAAATAATTTTGTGATATTAGTTTTTGATACTTTTCCTATAATTTTAAATTCTTCTACATTATTTTTTACTACTTTTTCTACTACAGGCAAACTATCAACTTCATGTTCTATTATCTTTTGAGCTGCATAATAAGCAGAATCTTCTTTATCTACACATACTATGTTTGGCATTCTTGTCATTATAATTCCTACAGGTACTTTATGCATATCAGTGCCTCCCATAGCAACTTTAAGAAAATCCTTTCTAGATACTGCTCCAACCAATATTTCTTCATTATGCACAAATAATGTTCCTACATCATTTAAAAATAAATGTAATATTGAATCATACACTGTAGTATTTTCATTTACCATTACAGGTTTAGACATTATATCTTTAACCTTTATGTCATTTATATAGTCTTGAAGCAAACTATATGAAGGCTTATGAGAATATATATATCCTACCTTTGGCTTTGCTTCCAATATTCCTATCATAGTCAATATTGCTAAATCTGGTCTTAAGGCTGCTCTTGTAACACCTAAACACCCTGCTAAATTTTCACTAGTTATTGGCTCATTGTTTTTTACTAGCTCTACTATTTGTTCTTGTCTTTCAGATAATTTAATTGCCTTCACCCTCTTCCTTAATCATAAATAGATCTTAAATATTTAAATTATAAAACTAAACTATATATATTATATCATTAATTTAATTTAAATAGTATATCACTTTTCCTTATTTGTGCTAAGTTATTTAAAATTATGTTATACTTATTAATGCTTTCTCAATATTTCTTTATTTCTTTTATTTTTTCATTTTACAGAGGAATCTGTTATACTTTTTACATTATTATTTTTATAATATGTAATTTTTATGTTTATATGTTATATTATATCCAAAAATAATTAACATTTACTTTTTTATAGTTTATTTTTTAAATTTACACTTTATTATTATGGTTGGTCTCATTTTGTACTGCTGTATCAATTTATGTCCCACCTGCAAATTTATAAAACACCTTGCAACAGTATAGTTTTTATAAATATAATTTTATAACTATAAAAACTTATTGTTTAGCAAGGTGTCTTTTTATTCTTTCTTATAAATCTACACCCTTATGTTATTTATTAATCATTTAATTATTGTTCTTCCTTTTTTTCTGAAGAATCTTCTTTTTTACATTCTTTACAATTATCATCTTCTTTATTTTCTACATCTTCAAAATTAACGGTATAACTATAAAAATTATTATCTTCTCCATAGGTTTCATTATCAAATTTATTAGAGAATTTTTCTTTTATATCTGAAGTAGTGTTATCTACTTTTTCTTTTATGTCTTGAGCTGTACTTTTTATTATTTTATTAACTACTTCTACACTACCATCTTCTTTTGTTATTTCTATAGTAACATTAGTTACTATAGCTGCTGCTAAAGCTGCTAATAGTATAGGAGCCCAAATGATGACAGCTGCTGCAGTAGCTGCTAATCCTGCATTTACTGGTATGTCTACTATAATTTTATCTTCTTTTTTTACTTTTATTCTAGTAACATTACCCTTTTTTATAATATCTTTTATCCATTTTACTAGATCATCTTTTGTAGTATACATTTCTTCTTTTTCCTCTTTAAATTTATTTTCCATGTATACTAAAGCATCTACTACATTTCCGTCACAAGCTTCTAAAGCTTCTTTAGCTTCAGTGTAAGTTGCTCCTGTCCTTTCCCTTATGATATCAATTTTTTCTAATGTTATTTCCATTTTTATTCCTCCTTTATATAATTTAATATTTGGAGACTTTTGGGTTTCTTCAAATAATTTTGATTTATTATGGTATTTAAAATTTTATAAATATCCTTTTTAGTTTCTTTATCTAAAGAAAGCCTATATAGCTCTTCTAATGGAGATTCATGTATATATTTTAATATATTATAAGTAGCATAGGTTACTCCTATACCATTTATCTTGTTACAATAATTACATATTCCTCCTAAGCTTTGCAAACTTATATAGTTTGAGGTTTCTATTTTCCTTCCACACTCTACACAATGATTAAAATTCAAAGCATATCCTGTGTATTTTAAAACTTTCACTTCAAAAGCTCTGGCTAAGATCTCAATATCTAAAACTTTATTTTTCATTAAGAATAGACTTTTAACCAATTCTTGAAATAAACCTATATTGCTTTCTTTTTCTTCCGTAGATATGTCTATCAATTCACAAAAATAAGATCCATAAGTTAATGTATCTAAATTAGTTAGAAAGTCTTGAAATGAATCTATTAATTGCGCTTCTGATAAATTAAATAACCCTTTTCCTTTATACAATACATATTCTCCATAACAAAAGGGTGAAGTATTAGATAAATATTTGCTTCTATTTTTTCTAGCACCTTTCGCTATAACAGTTATTTTACCTAGTTTTTCTGTATATAACCAAACTAATTTATCTGCTTCTTTATATTCTTGAGTTTTTATTACTACAGCTCTAGTTTTATATAGTGACAGAAAATCAACTCCCTATATAATTTATTTCATTTTTTTATAACCTAATTCTTTTAATAAGCTTTGGTTATCTCTCCATTCTTCTTTTACTTTAACCCAAAGTCTTATATATACTTTGCTTTGAAGAAATGTTTCTATATCTTGTCTTGCATATTGAGATATCTTTTTTAGCTTACTACCACCTTTACCTATAATTATAGGTTTATGAGAATTTTTTTCACATAATATATTACCTTCTATATGATAGGTTCCTTTTTCATTTTTTTTCATTTGAAGTATTTCTACAGCTATACCATGAGGTACTTCTTCTGATAAAAGCCTTAAAGCTTTTTCTCTTACTATCTCTGCAACTATAAATCTTTCATTCTGATCTATTATCATGTCTTCTGGATAATATTGTGGTCCCTCTGGTATATATTTAAACATTAATTCTTTAAGTAAATCAATATTTTTTCCTTTTAATGCTGATATAGGTATTATTTCTTGAAAATCCATAAGTTCTGAATATGTTTTTAAAGTTTCTGCTACTTTTTCCTGTGGATTTTCATCTATTTTATTTAGAACTAAAAACACTGGTACTTTTACTTCTTTTAATTGTTCTATTATAAACAAATCTCCCTTACCAGGTTTTTCATCTGGATTTATTAAAAAAAGTACTAAATCCACGTCTTTCATGGCATCTGATGCTGATTTTACCATATATTCTCCTAGCTTATGCTTAGGTTTGTGTATTCCTGGAGTATCAACAAACACAAGTTGGTAATTATCTTCTGTTAATATGGTTTGTATATTGTTTCTTGTAGTCTGTGGTCTACATGAAACTATAGAAAGTTTTTCTTTCATTATAGCGTTTAATAGTGTTGATTTTCCTACATTAGGTCTTCCTACTATGGTTACGAATCCTGATTTAAACATCTTTTATCTCCTTGTCTATTTTATTAAATCTTTTTTACTAAAAGCTTCTGGTAAAATTTCATCTAGTTTCTTTATTTCATAATTATTTTTATCTTTTACTATTATTATGTCTATATTTCCATCTGCAAATTCACTTATAACCTGTCTGCATATGCCACATGGATAAGTATACTCTTCTAAACTTCCTACCACTGCAATAGCTTTTATTTTTTTATGTCCTTCCGATATAGCTTTAAATATAGCTGTTCTTTCTGCACAGTTTGTAGCACCATAAGAAACATTTTCTATATTACATCCTGTATATAGGGTATTATCTTCTGTTAATAAAGCTGCTCCCACTTTAAATTTTGAGTAAGGAACATAAGCATTTTCTCTAGCCTCTATTGCTTTTTTTATAATTTCGCCATATTTCATTATAAATCCTCCTGTTTGGCTAAACTATTTACTATTCAAATTGTTGTGTAAATAAATTATAGCATTATTTTACATTATTTCAACTATCCAAATATTTTATATAAAAGTGTAGTAAATAAAGTTCCAAATAATGCTCCCACTATTACCTCTAGTATAGAATGTACTTCTGAATCCACCCTGCTTTGAGCTACTATAAATGCTAAAAAATAACTTAACATAACTACAGGAAATTCTTTAGTTATAAGGGCTATTATGGTAGCTATAGAAAATGCCATAGTGCTATGACCACTAGGCATACCACCCTTTAAAGGAGTTCCTTCACCATATATAGCCTTTACTACTACTGTAACTATACAAACTATGGCTAATATAAGAAATATAGCATAAGGATTGGAATTTTTTATTTTAGTTATTAAAACAAAATTTATATATTTTAGTTTATCCCAAAATATAATATAACCAACCACCACTGCATTTATAGCTGTTAATAATACTGCTCCTGCTGCTACATTTTTAGAAACTTTAGCTAGAGGATGATAATAATTGGTAGTTGCATCTATGGCAAACTCTATGGCAGTATTCATAAGTTCTGCAAAAATAACTAAAGTTATCGTTATACATACAATTACCAATTCTATCTTTGATAAATCGTAGAAAAAACAGGCAGTTAAAACCAAAAGAGCTGCGAGCATATGTATTCTCATATTCCTTTGGGTTCTAACTGCATGTATTATTCCATCTATAGCATAATTAAAACTATCCAAAAGTTTATTTACTTTCATGGCCAAACACCATCCTTTACAGGTCAAAATAAATAAATTTTATCTTTGTAAATTAAAGTTTTTTAATATCTCTTCTTCTCTCTGTCTCATTATAGTTTTTTCGTCTTCTTCCATATGATCATATCCTAGAAGATGTAATACTGAATGTATTGTTAGATAACAAGCCTCTCTTAGAAAACTATGACTAAATTCTTTACTTTGCTCTTCTGCTTTTTCTAAAGAAAGCGCTATATCTCCTAAAACCAAATTGCCTTCATCTAAATCACTTTCATCAAATTCATAATTTAAATATAAATCTTTAAAAACTTTTCCTTCTTCATAATCTAACATGGGAAAAGATAGTACATCTGTAACTTTATCTATATTTCTATAATCCTTATTTATTTCTTTTATATTATTATTATCTATAAACACTACACTTATTTCATAATCTAGATTTACCTTTTCTTCTTTTAATGCATAGTCTATTATTTCTTTTATTTTATTTTCAAATTCTTCATTTATTTCTATTTTATCCTGTCTATTATCTATATATATCATTTTATCCTCCTGTCTTTCATCCATTTATCCTCTGGATATTCTATCCTTTGGTGATATATACTCACAAGAACCTTTAAAAAGGCCTCTCTTATTAATCCTATTTCTTTTAATGTAAGATCACACTCATCTAACTGGCCTTCATCCAACCTTGCCTTTATTATTTTATTTACCATTTCTTCTATTCTGCCTTTAGTTGGTTCATTTATAGATCTTACAGCAGCTTCAACGCCATCTGCTAACATTATTATAGCAGCTTCTTTACTTTTGGGTATAGGACCTGGATATCTAAAGTCTTCTTCGTTTATATCCTCTGGTCTTTCACTATTATTTTTCATAGTTATATAAAAATATTTTACTAAAGATGTACCATGGTGTTGCTGTATTATATCTTGTATAACTTTAGGTATTTTATATTCTTTAGCTAATTCTAGACCATCTTTTACATGAGAAGTAATTATTAAAGTACTTAAATTAGGAGATATTTTATCATGAGGATTTTCTTTACCTATTTGATTTTCCTTAAAAAAATAAGGTCTTTTGGTCTTACCTATATCATGATAATAAGCTGATACTCTAGCTAACACTGGATTTCCATTTACAACTTCTGCTGCAACTTCAGCTAAATTTCCTACTAATATGCTGTGATGATAAGTTCCAGGAGCTTCTACTAATAACTTCTTAAGTAATGGATTATTTGGATTTGAAAGTTCTAAAAGTTTAATGGTAGTAACTATACCAAATAAATTTTCAAATAAAGGAAGAAGTCCTATAGTGAGTATCGCTGATAATACTCCGCCTATAAGAGTAAATAATGCTTTTTTACTTACATCTATAACACTATTACTTAAAAGAAAACCTGCTGAAAAAGTAAGAATTACATTTATAATAGCTATGTAAGATGATGCATATAGTATATCATTTCTTTCTTGCATTTTTCTTAGTATAGTTGATCCTAAAACAGCGCTCATTATAGCTATTAAAATAATTTCTACTTCAAAATTTACTGCTACAGCTATTAAAATACAATTTACAAGACTATTAAATAAGGATATTTTATAGTTTAAAAGTAATGTTAATATCATGGGTATAGATGCTAATGGAATTAAAAAAGGTGATATTGTATACATACTCCTAGCTAACAATATAGATATACAATTATTTAAACTTATTAAAATCAAACTATTTAAGTCATTAAATACTTCATTGTAAAATTTATATATATATATACCTTGTATAAAAAGCACTAAAATTATTAAAACTGCTAATCCAATAAATATATACCATTCAAAATTATTATTATTATTTAATAAACCCACATCCTTTAATAAATCTAATTGATACTTAGATACAGGTTCTCCTTCTTTAACTATTATTTGATCTTTTTTTATCATAACTGGTGGAGTATTTTTTAAAGTTTCCTTCTTTAATTCTTCCGTTTTTTCTTTATCATAATAAAAGTTAGGCTTTATTTCTGAATAAGCTATATTTAATGTCAATTGTCTTAAAGGATTTGTTATTTTAGACAATTTTATTTTTGAATACACATATTCCTGTGCTTTTTTTATATCCTGTGCATTATCCTTTTGAGAATCATCACTTATATTTACATTTTCATAAGCATCAGATATAACTTTAATAAGCACATCTTGCATAGACTTAAGTTCTGTTTTATCTAAATTTAATATTTGAATTAATTCTCTTTCTGATATGTTTATTTTCCCATTTTGGTCTATTTGCTGAATCTTTTGCTTTTCATCTATTTTTTTATCTTTTAGGGAATCTACTTGTGAAAAAAAACTGTTTATATCATTTAAAATTTCTGTTTTAACCTCTGTTCTTTTAGTATATTGTATAGGTACTGATTCTAAAGCTTGTTGTAATCTAGCTTTAGTAGATACTTCATCCTTTATTTCTCTAGGAGCTTTTATATCAACTCTAGCTATATCTCCTTCCTTCAAATCATATTTTTTGGTAATAAAAGATGTAGCAAGTACCACATACATAAATAAAAATGTAATAAAAAAAACTAAGAGTTTCTTTAGTTTATTGTCCTTTTTCATTTCTTCTATGGTAATTTTCTTCATATATTATAATACCACCTTTATTTTAACTGTCTTCCTCTTTATCTATTTCTTTTATCTTTTGAGGAACAGCTATATCTTCTTCTGCTATAATTAGCATTCTAATTTCACAACTATCTCCTTGTGGAGAATAGTTCGTAATTTTATCTATAATTTTAACAGATTTATCCAGGTTCTTGGTTATATTTTCATAGATTTTTTTATTTTCATCTTCTACAGCTTCTTTTAAATCAATATTCTCTTTTGTCTCTTTCACTTCATATAATGTTTCTTTTGTTATAAACAACTTATTATTTTCTATTCTATCATATTTTTCAAATTTGTTTATAGTTTTTTTCAAATATAGTTTTTTCCCTTTAAAATTAATATATATTCTATCTATTTTTTTGCCTGTTTTTTTTCTTTTTATTCTATAAGTATTTATAGTTTTAGTTTCTTCATAAAAAGTTCTAGCAAAAACCTTTCCTTCTGAATGAACTTCATAAGTTTCTTCTTCTTTTCCCTGTTCTCCCTTAATTAAAATATCTCCTTTTTTTACTATATAACCTTTTTGAACTATAGCACTTCCTGAAGTAGTATATACTCTTTGCACTTCTCCATCCTTTTTAGCTACTAAATCACAGGGTTCATCATCTTCTACTATGGTTGGAGGAGATTGCCTCTCTTCAGCTTTTATTATAAGTTTGCCGCCTTCAATTCTCGCTTTAACCCACATTATATTATCTATATCCTTAATCAATTTTTTCTCTATTTTATAAACATCTATACTTTTTTTATTTATTCCTGGTTTAACACCATATTCTTTTAATTGTTGTCTTATCTCATAGGGTGTTGCTCCATTAGTTGATGTTATATTTATATCCCATATGAATGTAGACATAAAATATATTATAAAAGAAAAAATAAATATACCTATCACTAATGAAAATCTTCTTTTTAAAAATAAAATTAAAAAGGATATTCCTTTTCTTTTTACTATTTTTACTTTTGTTCCTGTTCTTTTAGCTATATCATCCATAATAGTATAATCCTTTAAGTCTATATCTAAAACAAAGGTAGTAACATTTGTCTTAACTACATTTTTAACTTTAACACCATTTCGCCATAAAAGGTTAATAAATCTTTCTGGTATCATAGATTGAATTTCTATAGTTATAGTAGCATTTTTATATTTATTAAATTTCATCTTCTTCAGACCCTTCATATTCTATAGATTTAAAATTTCCTCCTAAGGTAATAGTACTTCCTCCCATAAACAATATCTTAAAATTTCTTCCATAAATAGATATCAATCCAGATCCAGAATTAATTTTTACTATTTTTTCTTCAAAAACAACTACTCCTCTATGATTTTCTATAGTTATTTCCTCATTGCCTGTAACTACTATCTTTGGTTGATTTAAAATTATATCTCTTGGCAAATCTAATTTATCTGCTACAGTTTCTCTTGCATTATAAAATCTTTTACCCATTTTTCACCTCAAATAAAAAAATACTTTCATATTAATTTATGAAAGTATTTTTTAATAAATGACAAATATGGTTTTATGTATATAATATAAAAAGCTGAGTTTTACTCAGCTTTTATTATTTACTCAATATATCTTTTACTTTTTCACTTACAAGTTTACCATCTGCTCTACCTTTAGTTTTAGGGATAACTATACTCATTACATTTTTCATATGTTTCATGCTATTTGCACCAATTTCATTAACTGCTTTTTCAATAATTTCTGTAATTTCCTCTTCTGTCAACTGCTGAGGAAGGTATTTTAGCAAAACTTCTATTTCAAAATTAGTTGCATCTACTAAGTCTTGTCTGTTTCCCTTCTTGAAGTCTTCTAGCGATTCTTTACGCTGTTTTATCTCTTTAGATAAAATATCAATTATTTCCGAATCTTCAAGAGTTTTCCCTGAATTTTTTTCTGCTAAGAGAATTGCAGATCTAACCATACTTATAGTATTAGCTTTTTCCTTCTTCTTAGCTTTTAAGGCTTGTTTCCAATGGTCTTGTAGCGTTTCCTTAAGAGACATTATTATCTAATACCCTCTTTCAAAGAAATCTATTAATGATACCTACTTGAATTTTCTCTTTCTTGCAGCTTCAGATTTCTTTTTTTTCTTTACACTTGGCTTTTCATAGTGTTCTCTTTTTCTTACTTCAGATAAAACACCAGCTCTTGCACATTTTTTCTTAAATCTTCTTAGTGCGTTTTCTAATGATTCGTTTTCTCCAACTTTTATTTCTGACATGTTTTCTCCCTCCCTCCGCTAGTTCAATTTCGTAAAAACAAAGCAGTTAATTACGGGCTAAATAACACACTAGCTATTATACAACATATTTTGGGAAACTGTCAATAACTTAATATGCTAACTTTAATAAGTTTTTTTAGCCTGGAGGCCATTGTAAATTTCTACCTGCAATCAAGTGAAAATGTATGTGAAAAACACTCTGTCCTGCTGATTCGCCACAGTTAGAAACTACTCTATATCCTTCTTCTGATATATTAAGATCCTTAGCTATTTTTTTAGCTACCATAAATACATGACTTATAACTTTGCTGTTTTCAGCTGTTAAATCATTTAAAGAAGCTATATGTTCTTTTGGTATTATAAGCACATGATGTGGTGCTACTGGATCTATATCATTAAAAGCATATACCAATTCATCTTCATACACTTTAGAACTTGGTATTTCTCCCTTTAATATTTTACAAAAAATGCAATTTTCCATTATATCACCTCCTGTTAAGTGAAATATTCAATAAATAGATTAAAAATCCTTCTACTCTAATAAATTTCTCCTTTAATAAAATCTTTAGAGACTTCTTTTAATTTAGTATTCATTATTTTTCCAGTAATATCTTTTAAACTTTTAGCATATATCTTTATATAGTTTGGAGTATACCCCTCATAAATTCCTTTTTCTTTAGTTTCCTTTTCATATAATACTGGCATTCCTTTTTCAATAAATTTTTTCATAAACTCTTTTTCAAGATTTTTATCTAAATCTATTATTTTGTTACTTCTTTCTTCTTTTATATTACCATCTATTTGATTTTCCATTTTTTCTGCTCTAGTACCATTTCGAGGACTAAATTTAAATACATGCATTTTGGATAGTTTTATATCTTTTAAAAATTCATATGTTTTATTAAATTCTTCTTCTGTTTCTCCTGGAAAACCTACTATTATATCTGTAGTAATAGAAACATCTTCTACATTTTTTCTCAAATTATATACTATATCTTTATACTGCTCTACAGTGTATTTTCTATTCATTCTTTTTAAAGTTTCATTGCATCCACTTTGAAGAGATAAATGAAAATGAGGGCAGAATTTTTTTAATTTACTTATTCTTATTACTTCTTCTTCTGTAAAAAATGTTGGATCTATAGAACCTATTCTTATTCTTTCAATACCTTCTACTTTATCTATCTCTTCTAATATAGAAGTCAAATTATAATTCCCCTCTAAATCAAAACCATAGGAAGCTATATCTATACCTGATAAAATTACTTCTTTAAATCCATGCTTAGAAAGTTTTTTAACTTCTTCAATAATCTTTTCTAGTTTTTTGCTACATACAGCTCCTCTTGCAAATGGTATCAAACAATAGGAACAAAATCTATTGCACCCATCCTGTATTTTTAAGAATGCTCTCGTTTTATCTCTATATTCTTCTATATTTAATTCTTCAAATTCTTTATTTTTAAGAACATCTTTAACTTCTATTATTTGATTTTTTTCTTCCATTGCCCTATTTACCCAATATACTATATCACCTTTATTTCTAGTACCTAATACTACATCTACACCTTCTATTTTAGATACTTCGTCAGGTGCTATTTGAGAATAACAACCTACTACTGCAATTATTGAATTTGAATTTTGTCTTCTTCCTCTGCTTATCATTTGTCTTGATTTTCTATCCCCCATATTAGTTACTGTGCAAGTATTTATTACATATACATCGGCTACTTCATTAAAATCTACTACTTCGTATCCTTGCTTTATAAATTTTTCTGTCATAGCTTCTGTTTCATATACATTTACTCTACACCCTAATGTAGAAAAAGCAACTTTCATTATATATTTCCTCCTAAATCTCCTAATTCATATGAAATTATTGAAGCACATACTATACCTGCTGTTTCTGTTCTAAATATTCTAGGTCCCAAAGTTACTATCTGAGCTTTTATTTCTTCTAAATCTCTTATTTCACTTTCTTCAAAGCCGCCCTCTGGTCCTATTATTATACCTATGTTTTTAATACTTTCTTTTTTATATTCTATATTTTTTATAATAGACTTTATACCATAATTCTGTTTACTTTCATAAGGTACAATTATTAAATCCATAGACTTTATTTCTTCTAATAAATCATTAAACTTTAATGGTTCTCTTACACTAGGAATTAATGTTCTCTTACATTGTTTACATGCTTCAAGTGCAATTCTATTCCATCTATCTAATTTTTTAAATTCTTTTAATGTAGTTTTAACCTCAACTCTTTCTGTTAAAATAGGTACTATCTCTTTTATACCTAATTCAGTAGACTTTTGAACTATTAAATCCATTTTAGTAGATTTAGGAAGACCTTGATATAAATAAATATTTAAAGGGCTCTCATTATTTACTTCAACTTGATCTATTATTTTTACAATCACAGCTTTTTTATCTATACTTTCTATTTCACCTTTATATTCTTTTCCCTGGCAATTATTTATGTTTATGGAATCTCCACATTCTAGTCTTAATACCTTATATATATGTTTAACATCATCACCATCAATTATAGCTTTTTTATCAATTATATTTTCAGCGGGCACAAAAAATTTATGCACAATAATCACCTACTTTAATATTTTTGTAAAAGGAACCCAAAATACAGATTTTTATGTTCTAAAACATGTATTATATAAAACTTTAGTTTATTTTAGATACTATACAAACCCATTCTCCCTCTTCTTTTACTTCTTCTATTACAAAACCTGTCTCTTCTAATTTTTTAATAACATCTTCTTTTCTTGAATCTATTATACCAGAAGCTATAAAGTATCCATCCTTTTCTATAAAATCTTTCACACCTTCTGTTAAAAATATTATAACATCTGCTATTATATTAGCTACTACTATGTTAGCTTTACCATCTACAACTTCCATTAGGTTACCTTCAAGTATTTCTATGTTGCCTAAAGTGTTATATTTAATATTTTCTTTAGATGATTTAACAGCTACTGGATCTAAATCTACACCTATTACATGTTTAGCACCTAATTTTGCCGCTGTTATAGATAATATTCCTGATCCACAACCTATATCGAATACAGTTTTATCATCTTTTACGTATTTTTCTAAGGCATTTATACACATTCTTGTAGTTTCATGAGTTCCTGTACCAAAAGCCATACCTGGATCTAACTCTACTATTAATTCGTTCTCTTTTTTATCATAATTTTCCCAGATAGGCTTTATAACTATTCTATCTGAAACCTTAGTTGGCTTATAATATTTTTTCCAATTATTTTCCCAATCTTCTTCATTTACTTTATGAACTTCTACTAAGCCCTCACCTTTATCTATTCCAAATTGATCTAAGTTACTTACAGATTCTTTTATGTAATCTAAATAATCATTAAATTTATCATCTTCTTTATAGTATCCCTTTATTATAGCAGTATCCTTAACTTTTAATAAGGTTTCATCAAAATAATCCCAATCTCCAGGGTGTTTCTTTTTAAACTCAATATCCTTAGGATCTTCTATTGAAGCTCCCTTTATCCCTGTATTATATAATATTCCAGATATAGCCTCTAAGGCTTCACTACTTGTATATATACAAACTTCCAACCATTCTCTATCCATAAAAAATTCCTCCTTAAAATAAAAAATTACTATTAATAAAAAACTATTTTTAAACTACTGCATCTGTTAAACCAAGAATAACTTCACAACAATTTTATAACACTATTAATTATTATACCTAAAAATTTAAAAATCCACCACAAAATATAAGGAAAGTGCACTGCACTTTCCTTATATTAGTCTTTGAAGCCTTTTTTTATCTTCTCAAAAATAGTATCTTTTTCTTTTCCTTCTACAGTTTCACCACTAGCTTCTATATACATAGTTAGGGCTTCCTTTTGCTTACTATTTAATTTTTTTGGTATGTCTACTATTATAGTAACATATTGATTTCCTCTAGCTGTACTATTTATTCTTGGTACGCCCTTACCTTTTAACCTAAATACAGTCCCTGGTTGTGTTCCTGCTGGTACTTCGTATTTAACCTCTCCATCTACTGTAGGCACTTTTATCTCAACACCTAAAGCAGCTTGAGCAAAACTTATATGCTTTTCTATATAAACATCAAAGCCCTTTCTCTTAAAGATAGGGTGGGAAGCTACTCTTATATTTATATATAAGTCTCCTGTTGGACCTCCATTATTTCCTGGTTCACCTTGACCTCTTAGTGGAATAACATTTCCTGTATCTACCCCTGCTGGTATTTTAACTTTAATATTTTTATTTTTTCTAATTTTTCCTTTTCCATGACACTTATTACATGGATTTTCTATTACTTTTCCACTGCCACCACATTTATCACAGGAAGTTTCTGTTACCATACTTCCTAATATAGTATTTTTTTGAATTCTAATTCTTCCAGTACCACCACATTTATCGCAAGTTTTTGGACTTGTTCCTGGTTTTGCACCAGTTCCATTACAATTATCGCAATTTTCATGTTTATTTACAGATATTTCTTTTTCCGCTCCAAATACCGCTTCTTCAAAGGTTAAATTAATAGTAGTTTCAATATCTGCTCCCCTTTGAGGTCCATTTTTTCTTCTTCCACCAGAAGAAAAGCCTCCTCCAAAAAAGGAATCAAATATATCTCCAAAGCCTCCCATATCTGAAAAATCGAAACCTCCAAAGCCTGATGAATCAAATCCTCCTGCTCCATTAAAGTCTGTAGTTCCAAATTGATCATATTGAGCTTTCTTTTGAGGATCTGAAAGTACTTGATAAGCTTCATTTATTTCTTTAAATTTTTCTTCAGCCTCTTTGTTCCCTTTGTTTTTATCCGGATGATATTTTATAGCTAATTTTCTAAAAGCTTTTTTTATATCTTCTTCATTAGCACCTTTTTCTAATCCAAGTAATGCATAATAATCTTTGCTGGGCATTCCTGTTTTTCACCACCTAATATCTAATTCAATGTTAATTAAAAATTGTTTTTGTACTTAAATTAAGGGAGGAGTACAAACTCCCTCCCTTAAGTCATACCTATTATATATTATACAATTTTTTAGTATTTGTCATTTATTTTTTATTTATCATCTTCAACTTTAAAATCTGCATCTACTACATTGTCATCTTTTTTGTCATTTTCTGCTGAAGCATTCCCTGCTGCATTTGCTCCACCCATGTTGTTTGGATCAAAACCTGCACCTTGTGCTCCTTCTGGGTTAGCTTGTTGATATATCTTTGAAGATATTCCATAGAATGTTTGAGTTAAATCTTCAGTTGCTTTTTTAATAGCTTCTAAATCTTCTCCATCTTTAACATCTTTAACTGCTTTTACTTTTTCTTCTATAGTAGCTTTATCTTCAGCTGATACTTTATCGCCTAAATCAGTTAATGTTTTTTCTGTTTGATATACTATTTGGTCTGCATTATTTTTAATTTCTATAGATTCTTTTCTTTTTTTATCTTCTGCTTCAAATTTCTTAGCTTCATTTACAGCCTTTTCTATTTCATCATCTGTTAAATTTGTTGAAGCTGTTATTGTTATATTAGCTTCTTTTCCTGTTCCTTTATCCTTAGCAGATACATTAACTATACCATTAGCATCTATATCAAAAGTTACTTCTATTTGAGGTATTCCTCTTGGAGCTGGAGCTATACCTGATAAAGTAAATCTTCCTAATGTCTTGTTGTCCGCTGCCATTGATCTTTCACCTTGTACTACGTGTATTTCAACTGATGTTTGACCGTCTGCTGCTGTAGAAAATACTTGGCTCTTTCTTGTAGGTATTGTTGTATTTTTTTCTATTAACGTAGTTGAAACTCCTCCAAATGTTTCTATTCCTAGTGTTAATGGAGTAACATCTAAAAGTAATACATCTTTAACTTCTCCTGTTAAAACTCCTGCCTGAATAGCAGCACCCATTGCAACAACTTCGTCTGGGTTAACCCCTTTACTTAAATCTTTTCCTGTAAAATCTTTAACTGCATCTTGAACAGCTGGTATTCTTGTTGATCCACCAACCATTATTATTTTATCTATATCAGACATTGCATATCCTGAACCTTCTAATGATTTTTTAATTGGTTCTAATGTACGTTGTACCAAATCATGAGTTAATTCATTAAATTTAGCTCTTGTCAAATTCATGTCTATGTGTTTTGGACCTGTCGCATCTGCTGTTATAAATGGTAGATTTATATTTGTTTGTGTTGCTGATGATAATTCTATTTTAGCTTTTTCTGCTGCTTCTTTTAATCTTTGTATAGCCATTTTATCATTTCTTAAATCTATTCCATTTTCAGCTTTAAATGTTTCAGCTATATAATCTATTAATTTTTGGTCAAAATCGTCTCCACCTAATTTTGTATCTCCATTAGTGGCTTTAACTTCAAATACTCCATCACCTAGTTCTAATATTGATACGTCAAAAGTACCACCACCTAGGTCATAAACTAATATTTTTTCATTTGTATCCATTTTATCTAAACCATAAGCTAATGATGCAGCTGTTGGTTCATTTATTATTCTTAAAACTTCAAGTCCAGCTATTTTTCCAGCATCCTTTGTTGCTTGTCTTTGGCTATCATTAAAATAAGCTGGTACTGTTATAACTGCTTGAGTTACTTTTTCTCCAAGATAGCTTTCAGCATCTGCTTTTAATTTTTGAAGTACCATAGCTGATATTTGTTGTGGTGTATATTCTGTATTGTCTATATTAACTTTATGGTCTGTTCCCATATATCTTTTTATAGAAATTATAGTCTTTTCTGGATTTGTAATAGCTTGTCTTTTTGCTACTTGACCTATTAGTCTTTCTCCATTAGCTTGAAAAGATACTACTGAAGGAGTTGTTCTTGAGCCCTCTGCGTTTGGTATAACTACTGGTTCTCCACCTTCCATAACTGATACACAAGAATTTGTTGTTCCTAAATCAATTCCGATTATTTTTGCCATTTTAATATTCCCTCCTAGTTTGTAATTTGTTAGATTTTTATAATAAATTTTTATCTAGTTTGCTACTTTTACCATGCTATATCTTATAATTTTTTCTCCCTTTTTATATCCTTTTTGGAATACTTCTACTATTTCTTTTTCTCCGCAGTTAGAATCCTCAACATGCATTACTGCATTATGGATATTAGGGTCAAAAGCAACCTCTGTAGATATCTCTTCTACTCCCAATTTTTCTAAAGAAGTTTCAAACTGTTTAACTGTCATGTCTATTCCTTTTTTAATATCTTCTACAGATCCTTCTACACTTGCTGCTCTTTCTAAATTATCTAAAACTGGAAGAACTTCTTTTAGCACATCTTCACAAGCGCTAACATATAGGTCTTCCTTTTCTTTAGCTGTTCTTTTTCTAAAATTATCATATTCTGCTACTGTTCTTACTAATCTTTCCTTTATTTCTTCCATTTGCCCTTCTAATTTTTTATTCTCTTCTTTTAATTTATTTTTCATATCTTCTAATTCCTTTATCTTTAATTCATTAGAGTCTTCAGTATCTTCTATTATTTCTTCTTTTTCTATTTCCTCAAACTCTAAATCCTCTTCTTTGCCTTTATCTTCTTCTTTATATTCACTGTCTTTATTACAGCAGCAGCAATCTTCCTCCACATTAATATGTTTAGCATCCTTGCATTCTTTTTCCAATTATATACCTCCATTCTATCCTGTTGTTATTTATTAAATATTTTTGTCATTAGTTAAGGCATCATTTATTTCCTTAACTATTGTAGCCACAGCTGATATTATTTTTTCATAAGGTATTCTTGTAGGACCTATAACCCCTATAGTTCCTATAGGCGTCTTACCTATACTGTATACCGCTGAAATAACACTACAATGTTTTGCATCTTCTACAAAATTTTCTTTTCCTATTTTTACAGCAATATCAGAATCTGCATATAATAATTCTTCTACCTTTTCCCTATCATTCAGCATAGATAAAAACTCTTTAGCTCTATCTACATTATTGTATTCAGGATAATTAAATATATTTGTAGTTCCTTCCATATATATTTCTGCATCTTCAATATCTGTAAGTGCTTCATATATAGATGATAGAATATTTTTTAATATATCATCATATCCTGCCATTTCTTTTTTTAATTCATTTAATAATTTTAAATTTACGTCTCTTAGATTTAGTCCTTTTAATTTTTGGTTTAATAAGTTATTTATCCTTATTAAGGAGCCTTCATCTATTTCTTTTGTTACTCTTAATAGCGTATTTTTTATCATGGCATTATCTGCTATAACAATCAACAATAAATTATTATTATCAATCTTAATTATTTGTATTGACCTCAATCTACTTTTTATCATAGAAGGAGTCTTTACTAAACAAGTCAATTTAGTTATTTCAGATAATATACTTATAGAATGTCTTATGGTCTTATCTATTTCATATAAGGCTGAGTCTATACCTTGATCTTTTATAAGCATTTGTTCCTGTATTGTTAAAGCTTTCAATGTCATAAGCTTATCTACGTATAGTCTATAGCCCTTATCTGATGGTTTTCTTCCAGATGAACTATGAATTTGTTCTAAGTATCCCATATCTTCTAAGTCTGCCATCTCGTTTCTTATAGTTGCTGAACTTACTCCTAAATCATATCTTTTAGCAATAGTTCTTGATCCAACGGGTTCTCCACTATTAATATAATCTTTTATTATAGCTTGAAGTATCCTGATTTTTCTCTCATCCATATCATATTGACACCTCTTTTATTAGCACTCACTGCTAACGAGTGCTAATTACTATGATTAAAATCTAACATTGTACAAATTATTTGTCAACTTATCTAATTAATATTTAACTTTGTTTATCCTTTATATTTCGAAAAAACTTATATTAATTTGTTAGAATCTCACTTTTTCTTTTAATTTCTTTGAATTTCTTCTAAATGTTATAATAAAAAATCAGAAAGTATAGTATTTGAAATACTTACAGCCTCTTTAGATAAGTATATCCTTTTTTCCTTTTCTATCAATAAATTTAATTTTTTATATTTATTGATTACCTTTCCATATATATTTATTATATTCTCACCAAATCTTTCTTCAAAATCATCTATAGCTACCCCTTTTGTTTTTCTAAGTCCCATAAACATGAACTCTTCCATATTTTCCTTTTGCGAATTAGTATGGAGATTTATTTTTGTAAGATTATTTAAATTTATTTCTTTAATATATTCTTCTATTGAATCAGTATTCTCATATCTTTGATTATTTATATAAGAATGAGCACCAACTCCACAACCTATATATTCTCCTAAATCCCAGTATACTAGATTATGTTTACACTCTTTATTAGTTTTAGCAAAATTTGAAATTTCATACTGCGAATATCTTTCTTTATTTAAAAAATCAATACAATATTCATACATTTGCCTTTCCTCTTCTTCTTTAGGAAGTTTTAATAAATTTTTATTGTATAAATCATAAAATCTTGTTTCTTCTTCAATTATGAGACTATAACAAGATAAATGTTCTGGTTCTAACTCCACTACTTTTAGCAAAGTTTCTTTCCAATCGTGTAAACTTTGATTTGGAATTGCAAACATTAAATCTATATTTATATTATGAAATCCTTCTTTTCTAGCCATTTTAAAACTATGTACAAAATCTTCAAAGCTATGAATTCTGCCTAATGTTTTTAACAAAACATTTTGAGAGCTTTGAAGTCCTATACTTAATCTATTTACTCTCATTGACTTTAATAGTTTCAATTTCTTTTCTGTAAAAGTTCCTGGATTACCTTCTACTGTAAATTCTATATTTTCTTTTTTATCTATAATTTTTAAAGTGTCTTTTAAAATATTTAAAGCTTCTAAAGATAAATAGGTGGGAGTCCCCCCACCTATAAATATTGTTTTTATTATCTTATTTTTTGTTTTATTAACAATTTCTTTAGAGAGGGCTTTAACATATCCAAACATTAAATCTTCTTTTTTACTATAAGATGTAAAGTCACAGTATAAACATTTTTGCATACAAAAAGGTATGTGTATATAAAGTGAAATCTCCTTATTTTTATCCTCTCTTGTCAAAATTAACACTCCTAATTTATTATTTATTCCTCTGTTTTTAATACTGCCATAAATGCTTCCTGTGGTACTTCTACAGATCCAACTTGTCTCATTCTTTTCTTTCCTTCTTTTTGCTTTTCTAAAAGCTTTCTTTTTCTTGATATATCTCCACCGTAACATTTTGCCAAAACGTCTTTTCTCATAGCTTTTATTGTTTCCCTAGCTATTACCTTAGCTCCTACTGTTGCTTGTATTGGTATTTCAAACATTTGTCTTGGTATTATTTCTTTTAGCTTTTGAGCCATATTTCTTCCTTTGGCATAGGCTCTTTCTCTTGGAACTATCATAGAAAGTGCATCTACAATATCTCCATTTAATAATATATCTAATTTTACAAGATCAGCTTCCTTATATCCTGTTAATTCATAATCAAAAGAAGCATATCCTCTTGTTCTTGATTTTAAAGCATCAAAGAAATCATAAATTATTTCATTTAAAGGAATTTCATAGTTTAAAGATACTCTAGTAGTATCTAAATACTGCATATCTTTAAATACTCCTCTTCTGTTTTGAGCTAAATCCATAACCGCTCCAACATAATCTGATGGTGTTATTATAGATGATTTAACTATAGGCTCCTCCATAAGCTTTATTTCTGAAGGACTTGGCATATTAGTCGGATTTGTTAATTCTATAAGGGTTCCATCAGTTTTTGTTATTTTATATATAACAGATGGTGCTGTAGTTATAATATCTAAATTAAATTCTCTTTCCAATCTTTCTTGTATTATATCCATATGTAAAAGCCCTAAAAATCCACATCTAAATCCAAAACCTAAAGCTATAGATGTTTCTGGCTCAAAAGACAAAGCTGCATCATTTACTTGAAGTTTTTCTAAAGCTTCTTTTAGTTCCTCATATTTAGCACCGTCCACTGGATATATACCACTAAATACCATTGGCACTGCAGGTCTATAACCTGATAATGCTTCACTTGCAGGTCTTTTCGCCTCTGTTATAGTATCTCCTACTCTAGCATCTCTAACATTTTTAATAGATGCAGTTACATACCCAACATCTCCTGCCTTTAATTCATCTACAGGCATATAATTTGGTACAAAAACTCCTACCTCTACCACTTCATAAATTGTTCCTGTATTCATAAGTTTTATTTCTGTACCCTCTTTTATTGTGCCCTCTTTTACTCTTATATGACAAACTACCCCTTTATAGCTATCATAATATGAATCAAATATAAGAGCTTTTAAAGGAGCTTTTTCATCACCTTCTGGAGCTGGTACTTTTTCTACTATAGCTTCTAGAGCATCTTTTATATTTAACCCTGTTTTAGCTGAAACTAAAGGTGCATCTTCTGCTTCTATTCCTATTACATCTTCTATTTCTTGTTTTACTTCCTCTGGCCTAGCACTTGGTAAATCTATTTTATTTATAACAGGGACTATTTCTAGATCATTGTCTAAAGCTAAATAGCAATTAGCCAGTGTTTGTGCCTGTATACCTTGAGTTGCATCTACTACTAGTATAGCTCCCTCACAGGCTGCCAAACTTCTAGAAACTTCATAATTAAAATCTACATGTCCTGGAGTATCTATTAAATTAAGTGTATATTCTTCTCCAGTATCTCTTTTATAAATTAATCTTACAGCTTGAGACTTTATAGTGATTCCTCTTTCTTTCTCTAAATCCATATTGTCTAATACTTGTGTGTCCATTTCTCTTTCTGTAAGTGTTCCTGTCGCTTCTATCAATCTATCTGCTAATGTAGATTTTCCATGATCTATGTGTGCTACTATTGAAAAATTTCTTATATATTTTTGTCTTTCACTTTGCATTATATCTTTACCCCCAAATAACATATAGGTTTTTAACAACAAACTTTCAACTCGAAAATTGTAAAAATAATCACTGTAAATTATAACATAAAACTCTAGTGATATGTCAACTTAAAGGTTAAATCTCTACTTCTTTATTATTATTTTACACCTCTCCCATTAAAAACTCCTGATACGCCTTCTTTTATTTTATAAAATAAATTTCCTATTTTATTTAAACTGCCATTTTCATTAATATTATTAATAAAATTGCCTGTAGAGTTTTTCATACTATTAAATGTTTTATAAGTTTTATCTCCTATATTATTTAAAACTTTTTCATTTATATAAAATGTATAATTTTCAGTTCTAAATCTAGCATCCAAAGGATCTTTAGTAAAATAAATAGCTACCTTTGACCTATCTTTTACAAATTTAGGCATAGTATTACTTACCATAAGAAAACCACTAATAATTATTAAAAAACTTAATAATATAACTGTTTTATATTTATTCCACTTTAATTTAAATCTTTTTTTCTTTTTTATTATTTCCATAAAAAAGTACACCCCTTTTTTATTCTTACTATAAGGATGTACTATTTTTTCCATATTTATTCAATTTTGCTATTTATTCAAACATTCTGCAATAATTCGAGCTAAATACTTTGCTGAAGCCTTGGCTTCTACTGTAGTATTTATATCTGCTCCTACTTCTATTAAAACTGCATTATTGCTTTTATTTTGATTAAAATATCTTGTACCATAGTTATAATAGTATACTCCTCTACAAAATCCTGGAAATAATTTATTAGAAGTATTTATTAAATTATTAGCCATCTTGTTATTTTCGTTGAAATGAGGGTTCTTTTTTGCCATTACCAACATAAACTTTGCTACATTTTCTCCATTTAATTTTGTTAGAAATGGTTTTTTATTACTTCCACCATCTCTATGTAAATCTATTATAAGTTTGAAATCACCATATTGTTTTAGCTGTTTATCTACGGTCACTGCTGACCTTGCATAACTTTGTGTATATGCTTGAGCATCATGTACTGTTTTATCATGCAAAGTATTTACCCCATAATTATCCATAAGTTCTTTTGATAATTCCTGGCCTACTGCACAAACATTTTTGTCATTATCAAAATTACTCGCATCTCCAGGTTTATAGCTTTCTGTAGTATGGGTATGATATATTAACACCTCTGGTTTTTTAGGATTTAATTTCTTTTTTAATTTAGGATCCTGAACATTTACTACTTTGTTTTCCAAATTCAAATCTTCTTTTCCATCTTTCATTTCTTCCGCTTTATATTTTAATATTTCTTTTTCTTCCAATTTAAAAGGGTCTAATCCCATACTTTTATCCTTTATATCTTCCTTTGAAGAGTTAGTACATAAGACAGGCATTTCCTTTTCTACTAAGGATATAGGATTATTTATATTTAATCCTATCATCTGAAGCACAAAATTTTTAAAACTAAACTTGTTTTCCGCCATATCTTCTTCATTAAAAGAAATAGCTTTTACTGTAGGCATAGCATAGTTTAATATTTGAACATAAAACATATTTCTTTTATTAAAATTAACTTTTGACTTTGCTTTTGCCACACAGGGCACTGTTCCTACAAAAAAAATTAATATCATGAATATAATTATCCATGTCTTCCCATGATTTTGATTTGTTTTTGGCTTTATACTTTTGTAATTCATTTTTCCTCCTCCTATTCTGCTTATATATAATTTTATGAGAGGAAAAACTATTTTATTACTATATTTATAAAAAATTTTTAAAACTATTTTGTTTTTAATCTCTTAATTTAAAAATAATCTAAATCCTTTAGCTTTTTTAATTATTTAAAACAAATATTTATTTGTATTATATTCTTTAATTTAAATATTTATTTATTTCTTCTAATTGAAAAGCCGGTTGCAAAGCTATATTTATTCCATTTCCTATTATCTTAGATAGTGATTCTATAAGCATATCCTCTTCTTTTGGTGTAACTATAAGATTGCCTAATCTAGGATCTAACACTTCTTTTATCATTCCCAATTTTTCTTCTGTGTTTACAGACTTTAGCATTTCATAAAATTTTCCACCTTTTTCAGAATTCTTAATCATATCTTCTAAAACCATATCAATAGTATCATTTGCCAGTGTTGCTGCATCTACTACAGTAGGTACTCCAACTGCTATAACTGGAATCCCTAAAGTTTTTTCACTAAGCTCCATTCTTTTATTTCCAACTCCTGCTCCTGGTGAAATCCCTGTAGTTCCAATTTGTATTGTATTATTAACTCTATCTGTTTTTCTTGAAGCTAGAGCATCTATACATATTACTAAATTAGGTTTTATTTTTTGTACTATTCCTTTTATAACTTCACTGGTTTCTAAACCTGTAATTCCTAAAACACCTGGTGATATAGCACAAACTGGCCTTACATTTTCATCAATTTGATCTGGTACCAACTCTTTTAAATGTCGTGTAACCATTATTTTTGATACTACTTTAGGACCTAGAGCATCTGCAGTAACATTCCAATTACCTAAACCTACTACTAAAGCTGTCATACTTTTATCTATTTTTATAACCTTTTTTAAAACCTTTCCTAAAATTTCACTAACTTTTTCTAAAGTTTCACTATCATAGTGTGCAAATTCTGGAACATTTAAAGTTATATAAGAACCTTTTGGTTTTTTCATAGCTAATTCTCCATTGTCATTTATTATCTTAACTTCTGTTATATCTACATCTTCCTCTTTATATTCAAATACCTGAACTCCATCTATCTTGCTTTTATTTTTTTGTTCATACATTTCTTTAGCTTCTATTGCTAAGTCCGTTCTTATATTAAACATAATTACAGCCTCCTATTTATAAAAAAATATATTTTTTCAAATATATTTTTCACTTATTTATCATAATTATTCTTTTATAATAAAATCCTCTTGAAGTGTATCATTATTAATGTTATAATATCATTTGTTAAATCTTAATGATTATTACATACGCAGATTTCCCCAAAACTGCTAAAACCCTATAAAAACACGAGGGGGTGAAAAAATGGCAAATATAAAATCAGCTAAGAAAAGAATAAAAGTTATAGAAACTAAAACTCTTAGAAATAAGATGTTAAAATCTTCATTAAAAACAACAATAAAGAACTTCTTAACTGTTGTTGAAGGTAAAAACGTTGAAGAAGCAAAAGTTGCTTACCAAAAAGCTGCTAGAGCTTTAGATATGTCTGTATCAAAAGGAATAATCCACAAAAACAAAGCTGCTAGAACAAAATCTAGATTAGCTGCAAAATTAAATACATTAAATGCTTAAAATAAATAACCCGTATTTAACGGGTTTATTTATTTTAAGCACATATAGAATTTATAATTAATAATTCTACTTCTGTTTGTGTATCAACAGAGGTAGTTTTTATTTTTTTATCTGTTTCTATAACCAATTCTATAGACTTTTCTATTTGTTTCAATGTAAATTTTCTACTTTGATTCATCAGTACAGTACATCCATAAGGATGAAGTTTTAACTCTTTTGCTAAAGTTTCTTTAGTCTTTCCTTGATCCATACCTATTTTTATAAAATATAAATTTCTAAATTGCTTTTCTATCATAACTAATATATGATTTATTTTTTGTCCTTTATATATTAGATCATTTAAAATCTCTATAGCTTTTCGTGGTTTTTTTTCAGATATAAAATTTATTAAATCAAAAATATCTTCATCTTTTATGCTCTCATACATTTCTTTTATATGCTTTTTTTCTATTTCTTCATGCATTGCATAAGTACATAATTTTTCTACTTCATTTTCTATATAACTTAAATTTTCATTTTCAATAGTTTGTATAAAAGACTTTAGTGGTATCTTAGCTATCTTTTTCCCTCTATCATAAAAAAATTTTTCTACTCTTTTTTCTAAATTTTCCCCTTTAATTTTATCAATAGAAACTATACAGGCTTTTTTATCCAGTTTTTTTATTTTATAACTTACTTTATCTCTTTTATTTGTCATAATATAATACATAATAAAAATACAATGAGATGGAATATTAGTTATATAATTCTCTAGATCTTTATATAGTTTTTTAGTTTTATTATCATTTTTGTTATCATCTAAAAAATTTGCTCTATAAATTATAACTACTTTCTTTTCACTCATAAAAGGCAATGTTTCACAGGCATTAAACACTATATCAAATTCTTCTAATTGAGATCCATCAAATTGTACATAATTTAAATCTTTAAAATCATTATTTATATTATTATCTATTATTTTTTTTATATTTTCTTTTATTAATTGTTCATGATGTCCACAAAAAATATAACAATTATTATTTATATATTTTTTTGTATTTTGTTCAAACTCTAGTATATCTAACAAAATGTTCACTCCTTATTTAACATTTCCTTTATTTTAAACATAAAACTTTATCAAAAATTAGCATATATCTTTTATTTAAAATATCTCTATGATTTTTTTCTTTTAAATTTATTATAACATAATTATTTTTGTGACTTTTTAAACTAATAGGTTTTTCTGTAAAAATTACATTTTTGTTTTTATTCTTTAATAAAATATATAAATCACTATACTTTTCATTATTTTCTATTAATCTTTTATTATAATAATTGTTCTCTCTTTCACTGTTTAAAATATGTATTTTAAAATTTTTATATAATTTTATTTGTGTATTATTCTCAATATTAGTAATCACTTTATCTGGCTTTACCTGATTTTTTATTTTTAATATCTCTTTACCTACATCGCTTTCATAATTGCAGATCATAATAGTATCAAACTTATATTTTACAACTGTAATATTATAATCTTTTTCTCTATAAAAATCTATAGTTGGGAAAAAAGTATAATTAAATAAAATCAAAAGTATTATACAACTTAAAGGCATATATTTTACTTTTTTATAGCCATGAGTATATAATAAATAACTCATATATATTATGACAAAGCATATACCTTCAAATTTACCTATATACACAATCTCTGGTGTTATATTTGAAAGTAAGTGATGAGCTCCTTCTATCATCGTTAAAAAAATATATATAATTTTATTTATTATATTAAACACCATAGGTATCTTTATTAAAAGCATTGCCAAATTTCCTAATAATACTATAGGAGCATAAAGAGGCACTAATGTTAGATTTCCTATTATAAAACCTACTCCGAAGCTTTGAATAGTGAAACACATATAAGGGAAAGTATATATTTGAGAACTTAATGTAAGACTTAGACTGGAATTGATTCTCTGTGGTACTTTATAAAGTACCCTAGATATTTTTTTGTTATATAGTAATATACCTAAAGTAGATAAAAAAGATAACATAAACCCTATGTCTAATATATAATAAGGTTTATTTAATAGTATTATTATAGCTGCTAAACTTATAGAGGATAAACTATCATATTTTCTGAATATCTTTTTGGAAAGTTTCAATATTATAATCATAATAAAAGCCCTTATGGCTGATGATTTCATACCTGTTAAAATTACATATAAAAAAGATACTGGTATAGCTAAAGTAAAGCCCAATACCCTCTCTAGAAGCTTATATACTATAGCCATATGGAAACCAGATACGCTAACTGCATGTATAACCCCTAATTTCTTTAATATGTCTTTATCACTATTAGATATATATTTAGTCTCTCCAAAGCATAAAGACATTACCATAGCAGTCTTGTCTTCCCCTAGTTGTTCTTTAAATTTACTATAAGCTATAGATTTTAAATTAAATATATTGTATATTATATCTTTTTCTTTTCCCATTACCTTTTTTACTTTAAAAGTTCCCACAGATCCACTATTATACCTAATATCCTTTGTAAATTCACCTTCTATAGTAATTTTTAATCCTTCTTTTAAATCCTTAGTCTTTCCTATTATAAAAATACTTCTTCCTTTATATTCTCCAAAGCAATAATATTTTTCCTTTTTTACGATTCTAATTTTAATATTATCTGGTACATCTATAGTAAAATAACTATAAAAACTAAACATAGCCAAAATAAAAAATAATAAAACTATGATAAAATTTTTACTATCTTCATTTATAAAAATAACTATTAAAAAAGATGCAGTAAATACTGCACCTAATAATATATTATTAAATAATAACAAAGTAGAAATACAACCTAAAAAAACGGAAATAGCATAATAAACTAATGGTCTTTCCATGAAATATCTCCTTAACTTTTAAGTTTTGCTAATATTTGAATACTTTTTGTATATTCATTATATCCTACATCCATAACTTCAGCATCTTTTTTACTCCCTTTGTTTATAAGATAATCGTTAACTATATTATCTGCTGATTTTTTATTTAATCTATCGTAATATGAAAAATACTCTTCTGAAGGTATATCTAAAAATACTGTATTGCTTCCTTTTACAACTGTTTCAAAAATATTATAACTCATGAAACATTTCACCTCCATATTATTATTTTAACCACACTAATATTCTTTAATCACTAATATTAGTGGTTAATATATATTTAAATTCTATTACTGTTATTAATATGTTATGAAAGTTTTTTTACTGAGTTATTAAATAATATTGTAATAAACCATACAGCTATTGTGCCTAAAAATATTTTTAAATATTGCAGATTAAAAATTTTAAATAAAATACTATAATCCAATATAGCACTTATAATTATAGGCAAAAATATATTTATAATTATAAGCATATTAGAAACTTTATTTTTAAATATAAATTTTTTACTAAAAATATATATACTAGTACTTACTAATAAGTTCAATATAAAAAAGGAACTTATTCCAGCTGTTTCTTTAGAATATGTATAACAAAATTTAAAATTTAAAAATGAAATAATTCCTATTATTAAAGCTGTAGAAATTACTTTCCAACTGTTTTCTTTAATTAAACCTCCTTCTTCTTTTATATTGTTTATAGAATAATCCTCTTCTTTATACTGAAACATAATAGCTAAAGATGATATTAATACAGTTATAGAATTAATCCAAATTATATAAAATTTTAATTCTGGACTATAATAAAAACTACTAATTACTATAGAAAATAAAAATGTAGATAATAGCACAGTTACTATATACATAATAATATTTTTTGAAGCTTGTAAAATCTTTCTACAATCTACTATGCTCATTAATAAGTTTTTCAAACTCCAATCTTTTAATACTATATCTGAAAATTTTTGCAGTAAATTGTTATTTGAATCTGTTATACCTACATCTGCTGACTTTAATGATGGCAAATCATTAACTTTAGCTCCTTCCATAACAGTTATATATCCTTTATTCTTATAATTATTAACCATTTTTATTTTATGCTTATAATTTACTCTCGAAAAAATTTTTATCTTATCTATGTTATCTTTAATTTCTTCTTCTTTCATATTATCCATTTCTACGCCTGATATAACTTGACTTACTTTTCTTAATATACCTAATTTTACTCCAGTATAATACGCTGTAAGTTTATTATCTTCTGTAATTATTATAGGATATACGCAAAGATATCTAGATAAATTTATAGCTTCTTCCCAGTTATCTTTTAAAGGATTATCAAATCCTATAATTCCTGCAAATACTAAATTACTTTCTACATTTTCTTTAATACTTGGTTCATAATTAAAACTTCTATAGGCAAATCCTAAAACAGATAAACTGTCTTTAGACATTTCCATATCCGCCATCTTTATATTATTTATATCTTCTTCACTTATTTCCATTTCTATACCATTTTTCATTATATGAGTACATTTACTTAGTATACTTTCTAAGGACCCTTTTATATTTGCTCTATAATTACCATCTACCCTATTAATTGTAGTCATAATTCTTTTATCTGTATCATATGGTATTGGGAATACTCTATTGTTTTCTTCTTCTAGAGAATTTTTGTTTATACCATTTCGCATCGCAAACTCTGTTAAAGCTATTTCTGCGTAATCATTTTTAATATTCTTTATTTCTCCTATTTTAAAATCAGTATCATTACATAAAACTCCTATTTGTAAAAGTCTTATTACATTTAAATCCTCTTTAAACTCTCTATCTATTTTTATAGTTTCCTCATTTAAAGGAATAAATTTACCATTAGTATATATCTTTTTTACTGACATTGTTTTTTGAGATAATGCTCCAGTTTTATTTATAAAAACTATAGATGCCTTAGCAAATTTCTCTATTACAGATATATTTTTAAAAACTATACCTTCTTTTTTCATTTTTTTGATTATGATAAACAAACTAAATATAACAATTAAAATAAGTGTAATTGGAATGTATGAAAGTATTAATATAGAACTATTTCTTACAATAGTTTGTATATTATTACCCATTACATAATTTACAGAAGCTGCTAAAATAGTTAATATTAAAAATATTAAGGATATTTTATTTGCAATCTTTGTTATTCTATCTTTCAAAGAGAATTTTTCTTCACCATCTTCTGAAGATTTACTTATTATATTAAATGCTTCTGTATTCTCACCTACAGCTATTACTATTCCCAATACTTCGCCAGAAATTATAGTTGAAGATTTAAATAATATATTTTTCATCTCCGAAGTACTTATTTCTTGATCTTCTATTTTAGTAGAATATTTTTCTACAACATAATTCTCTCCAGTAATTACAGCCTCATTTACCCTTAATCTTTCGGATTCTATTATTCTTATATCTGCTGGTACTATATCTCCTGGTTTTAATCTAACTATATCTCCTACCACCAAGTCAATGGAACTTATATTTTTAGTTAGACTTCCTCTTAATACCCTAGAACCAGTTACACTCAATTTTTCCAAAGTATTTATATTTTTGAGTTCCTTTGATTCTACATAAATTATAGAAACTAAATAGATTAAAGATATAAAAATTAATATAGAAAAATAAATAACTTCTTTGTCCAAAAAAAATAAAACAGAACATAAAATTATATTTACAAACCATAACTGTGTCATTTCTTTTAGTATAAGATAAAATATATTCCTCTTTCCGCCAAAACGAAATTCATTAACACCATATTTTTTTCTATGTAAATCTATTTGACTTTCTAAAAGACCTGAGTAAGAATCGCTATTTAAGTGTTTAACTACATCTACCCATGTATAATTATAAAAATTGGTCAAGGTTCTCTACCTCCAAGCTATAAACTACATACTTTTGCTAATTCTATTGTCGTATATATTAATTAAGTCTTTATATAATATCAATTAACTTATTTAACACTTTAATTATATCTCATTTAACTAACTTATTTAACAACTATATACCATTAAATTAATATTTATTTATATTATATTAAAAGTAATAAGTTTACTTAAATATTTTTTCAATAACAATTAAATATTTAATCTTAATAACTTAAAATTAATTTTATATAACTCTCCACTAATTTTTCCCAAAACAATAAAACCTACAAGTCAGTATTATACTTAATTTCATTACTAACTTATAGGTTATTTATACTTTTCTATGATTAATTGTAATATTTAACTCACTATTCAATTTATAGCCTATCCTAAACTCCTATAACTATTATCATTAATACGTCAAATTACTTTTAATCACTATTATTTAATAACTTATATATGAAAATATATTTGATTTAAACTTAGGTTAAAAAATACTTTTAAGATGAGATACATTCTTGAGATGATTCAATATCTTCAGCATCTTCTTTTGCAGCCTTAATTTTAAAAATAACCCCTAGAACTTGTAAAGCAATTAAAGGTGTTAAAGCTACCATTGCAATTACTCCAAACCCATCTACTAATACATTTGCTCCTTCTATTGATTCAGCCACACCTTGTGCGAATGCTAATATAAAAGTTGCTGTCATTGGTCCTGATGCAACTCCTCCTGAATCAAATGCAATTCCAACAAATAGATTTGGTACAAAATAAGTCATTGTTACAGAAATTAAGTAGCCAGGCAATAGATAATGCCATAATTGAATTTGAGGAATAAGTATTCTTAACATAGATAAAGCAACTGCAAGCCCAACTCCTATAGAAAGTGTAAACATTACCGCTTTTCTATTTACATGTCCATTTGTAACTTCTTCTATCTGATGCATTAATACATAAACAGCTGGCTCAGCAAATATTGTGACGAATCCTAAAATAAATCCTATGATAATAACGTAAGATTTATTATCTAAAGATGCTATTTCATACCCAATAGCGCTTCCTACATCCATAAATCCAGCATTAACTCCAACTAAAAATAAAATTAATCCTATGAATGTAAATAAAAGCCCAATTAAAATTTTCTTAAAATCTTTTTTAGATAGGTTAATTGAAACTTTTTGAAATACAAGAAAAATAAGTAATATAGGTATCAACGCTAAAAAAGATTCTCCAGCTATTTTGGGAGTTTTTTCAATGAAAGGCTTAATAATTGATGATGACATTGATTGATTATATTCAAGACTGCCTGTTATTTTATCAGTTTTTGAAATGATATTCATAATCATAACGGATATTATTGCGCCGGTAGATGCTATAGCGACTAATCCAAAGCTGTCTTCCTCTGAATCTTTATCACCTTTTTTTAACATAACAACTCCCATTGCAAGAGCTAGAATAAATGGAACTGTCATGGCACCAGTAGTGGCACCAGAAGCATCAAAAGATATTGCTAAAAACTCTTTTGACGTAAATATTGCAAGTATAAAAATAAAAGAGTACAAAATTGTTAACATTTTTTTTAATGGTGTGCCACGAACAATCCTCGCAAGACCTAGAGAAAGCATTATTCCAATTCCAATAGATACAACAACAACAATACTCAACTTCGATATTAAACCAGTGGTAACAAAATCAACCTGACCCGCCAGAATGTGTAAATCCGGTTCAGCAATTGAGATAATAAATCCAAGTATTAAACCTGAAATAATTATCTTCCATATTTTATTTGTCTTTGCTATGGTTGATCCCATAAAATTACCAATAGGAGTAATTCCAATATCTACTCCAAATAAAAAAATAGATAATCCTATAATAATCAGACCTGCTCCAATGAGGAACCTTGAAATTAATGTCACGCTAAGAGGCGTCAAAGTAAAATTTAGTATCAATACTATAACTATAATTGGAAGAACAGCATATGATACTTCTTTCAATTTAGAAACTAATTCCTTCAAAATATAATACATCCTTTCTTTCAACTATTTTTACACTAATATTAATATTATGAATATAATTTTAAAATAAAGATTTGCATAATGATCTGTGCTTTTTAATTAAAGTTCTCTACATAGCTTTTAGATAAGTCTTTTATAATAATTTATCCACAGTGAAGGTTTTTCTTAACAAGTTCTTTAACTTAGCTATTTCTAAATATAATTATCTATAGCTATTTACTAACATTATTTTATCTGGAATTTTATATAGTGTCAATAAAAAAATATTATTTTTAAATTTCTGCTTTAATAAAATTTAACTTTTTTAAAAATTAACTCCTTATTTTAGTATATAAATTACTATTTCAGAGCCATAAAGCATATTTTCTTCCAACTAATGTATATTATTTTGCTTAAAAACTTTTTATTGGTTAATATTATGTTAATTTAGTTAAATTCTAGTTAAATTTTAATTAAATATAATATACACTACAAATGCTACCAAAATATAAATTTTATTAACTTATAAAGTCACACATAAATTTCCATATATGGCGCTTATTAAATATTTATATTTAATACTTTGTAACAACTTTATTCATTTAATATATAATTGTTTTATAAAAAAATTTTATAAAATTCATAAAAAAGACCTAGATAAGCTTTACCTACATAGCAAGGATTTTCTATAGTTTAAATATTATCACACTTGAAATTTACGACAATAACAATAAAACCTCTAAGCTAGAAACCTATTTCTTAGGTATTACTTACTTAGAGGTTTATTTTAAAATTTGGCGGGAATATGTGGGAATCGAACCCACCCATCGTGGTCTTAGCACGACAACTCGGTTTTGAAGACCGGCAGGCACACCAGCACCTATCTACTCCCATATTTTTAAGACCGAATATTATTATATATAAACTTTTGGTAAAAGTCAACATATACAATTAAAATTCCACATACTTCTACTTATTATACATCATTTTTGTTATTTTTTTTGTTAATATCAAATATAAATAAAAATACTCTTATTTCTAAATATAAGGAAATTACGACTTAACATCCTTTAAAGGGCGAGAATTAAAACAATAAATACTTTTAGTCAATAGATAGCTATAAAAATAAAGAATGCCCTAATATTTAAACTAACGCTCTAATGCCACGTCCTGTGGCAACAAGAGTTAAGTAAACGTCCTGTTTACTTAACTCTTAAATATTAGTTCACAAATAAAGTATTCTTATTATTTTTTTAGATATCTATTTTCTCTAAAAGTATTTATTATTTTAATACCTTTAAAAGATGTTATTATAATTTTTGACGAGAGACAAAACCAACTATTTGTATATAAAAAAACATATTAATTTTATCAACAATAATCGGCGTAGCGAGAAAGTTTTCTGTTAAATAAATGAGAATTTCTTTTTATTAGTGTTTTATAACTATAAATGTTGTGTATAATTAGGTTATTAAAGTTAGTATATCCTATTTGATAAGTAACTGGATTATATTTACAAATATATAATTGACTCGTAAAGGTTACTATCTAAGGAGGATTTGTTAGAAGATCAGTTATATCGGTAGTTCCCACTGCTAAAATATATTGGCTCACTTCAATAAACAGACTAAAAATCAAAATTTAAATCATATTTTGATTATTGAATTGTTCTTACCTACTAATTGAGCAATAACTCCTAGTGGAATAAAAATAATGAAATTAAGTAAAACTTCCCTTCTGCCACCATATTTTATTAAAGGTATTAAATTAATATGAGGATAACTTGCTCCATCAAATATCCGACTAATTATAGGACTAGGGGGAAACGGAAAATTTAAAAAGTAATATCCAAATCAATAGAAGCCCTTACACTAGTAGTACTATCTTTCCTGATTTTTTCATTATCATTTCTCCTTAAAATAATTTTGTCCTAGGGCATGTAAATATATTGAATTTATTTGCTAATGCAAATAGGATTAAGTGTAAGTTTAATTTATATAAATGTTATGAAAATTCATTTTTGCCATGCTACGCATTAATTTTCTAACGAAATTTTTTTTAGAGCCTTAAGAGTTATTCTATCTTCCCTTGGTTTAAAAAATATGGATATGTGGTGTAAAAGGCATTTGAACAAGATTAGAGATTCTTATTTATTTTTGCAAAATATATGTATGTTTCAAATTGTTGTTCGAGCGTTCGGGGAGTTATAATTTCAAACCATATATTTTAAGAAAAAATAAATTAGAATCTCTCATTGAAGTGAGTTGCCTTTCTAACCACATATCCCTTTTTTAAAGCAAGGGTAGTATAACTTCCTTTTAAGTCGTAATTTCCTTAATATAAGACTCTCTCGTCTCCGTTCCTCTTTGTGAATTTTATTCCATCAAAATGTTCTAATATGGCCATAGAATATTTTCTACTAGTATCCATCATATCTCTAAACTCAGCTACTGTTATTTTTCCATTGTCCTCTATATGTTTCTTTACCTTTTCCTTAGCCTCATTATAATCTGATGTTAAAAGTATACAATCTTCATTTACTTTAAACAAAGTTCCTTCTTCGAGTATGGCTTCATAAACTCTCTTAAATTCTATTACATTTTGTTCCTGGGAAATAAGTTCTTCATATTTAGGTGGACTATATTTTCCTTTTTTATAACTAGCTATTATTCTATCATAAATATCCATTTGTTCTTTGTTAAACTCTACATTAAAATCATACTCTGAAATATACTTACCATGAATTTTTATTAATTCTTTACTTTCTAATAGCTCTAAAAATTTATCATAAGTCTTTTGTTTTATATCCTTACCTAAAACTCTTATCCTTATCTCTTCCTTAGATACTCCCCATTTAAGAGGATTTTTTTCGTGAAATTCTTTTAATATAGATACCATTTCTTTTACTTTTTTATCTATATAATTGATATGAGTATAAACTTTTTTATCTCCATTACTAAATGATACTATCTTTTGTAATCTTATTAGTTCTTCTATTTCATCTGATATATTTTCTTCATTTTTTCCTAATGCTTTTAATATATCACCTTCATTTGGAAATTTGGAACTTAATTTTTCTATAATTTTTTCTATTATATTAGAAGTATCTCCACTTTCTTTTAATCTTAATTCTTCTATATATTTTTCATTAAAGCGTTTTGCCTTTTTAGGTAACGGATCTATTATGGAACCTCCAGCTATAGTTACCATTGGAGAATAAGATCTTATTACATACCTATCATTTCGCTGACAAGTTATAGGTTTTTCTAATCTTAATTGTACATAGCCTTCTTCTCCTGGATTTAAACATTCTTTATCTAATATAATAACTCTACATATTATTTCACTAGTTCCATGATATAATCTAACTCTTTGTCTATTTTCTAATGGCTTTGCTGCACTTTTTAAGTAATATAACTTACAATCTATCATCATTGATGGTTCCATTAAATTTTGTATGGATACTACATCTCCTCTATCCACATCATTCTTTTTTATATTAGATAAGTTTATTGCACATCTTTGGCCTGCTTCTGCAATTTTAGTTGGCTCATCATGAACTTGAATCCCCCTAACCTTTGTAACAAGCTTTGATGGATAAACTTGTACTGTTTGTCCTTCTTTTATAGAACCACTTATTACTGTACCTGTTACTACAGTACCAAAGCCTGTTATAGAAAAGACTCTATCTACAGGCAATCTAAAATGTCCATGCACATCTTTTGTTTCTATATTCTCTGCCATATTATCTATAGCTTTTATTAGTTCATCTATTCCTTCTTTAGTTTTTGAAGAGACTGGATATATATCTGCACTTTCTAAAAAAGTGTCTTTTAATTCTTCTCTTAAATCTTCTTTCACCATGTCTAACCATTCTGGATCCACCATATCTGTTTTAGTAAGAACAATTATACCTTTATTAACATTAAGTAGTTGGAGTATCTCTAAATGTTCTTTAGTTTGAGGCATAATTCCCTCATCCGCAGCAATAACCATTAGAACTACATCTATACCACTTACTCCTGCTAGCATATTCTTAATAAATTTTTCATGACCTGGCACATCTACAATTCCTGCTCTTTTACCTGAAGGTAGATCAAAAAATGTAAAACCTAAATTAATAGATATTCCTCTATCTTTTTCTTCTCTAAGAGTATCTGTTTCTCTTCCTGTTAATGCTTTTATTAAAGTAGTTTTACCATGATCTATATGTCCAGCTGTTCCCATTATTACATTCTTCATACACATCACCATTTTCAATTATTTTAATAATTTTTTAAATTCTTCTACTATTATATTAAAATCTCTCTCAAATAAAGTTCTTACATCTAATATTGCTTCATCCTTACTCACCCTAACTATTATAGGGTTTTTACTTAATCTTAACTTTTCTTCTATTTTTTCTGCTGTTATTTTATCACTACTAACTTTTACTACATAGGTAGATATTCTTTCTCCTGGCATTGATCCTCCACCTACCATGGAAAGATCCTCTGATACTTTAAAATTAAAATCTTTAACATTATTTTGAAGTCTTCTTTTTAATCTTTGAGCTCTTTTTTTATGTATTTCTTTAGAACTCAAAATCATATTTAATGTTGGAATCTTTTCTATAGCTTCCTTTTCATCTATATAACATTTTAAAGTTCCTTCTAATGCTGCTAAAGTCATCTTATCTATTCTTAAAGCTCTAGTTAATTGATTTTTTTTCATCTTATCTATGTATTTATTTTTACCTACTATTATGCCAGCTTGTGGTCCTCCTAACATTTTATCTCCACTAAAAGTTACCACGTCTATTCCTTTATGAATACTACTTTGAACAGTTGGCTCATAAGTAAAACCATACTTAGAAAAATCAACTAAAGTACCACTGCCTATGTCCTCCATTACAGGTAAGTTATATTTTTGACCTAACTTTACCAATTCTTCTGAAGATACCTCTTCTGTGAAACCCATTATCTTAAAATTTGAAGTATGAACTTTAAGTAAAATCCCTGTATTATCATTTATATTATTCTCATAATCATATAAATGCGTTCTATTTGTAGTACCTACTTCTACTAAATATGCCCTACTAAATCTCATTACATCTGGTATTCTAAAAGATCCTCCTATTTCTACTAATTGTCCTCTTGATACTATGGCTTCTTTTTCTTCACAAAGTGTATTTAAAGCTAACATGACTGCTGCTGCATTATTATTAACCACTATTGCAGCTTCAGCACCTGTGACTTTCTTAATTAAATCTTCTACATGACTATATCTTGATCCTCGTTTTCCTTCTTTTAAGTCATATTCTAAATTACTATAGTTTTCAGATACTTTTATCATATTTTCTATAGCATCTTTAGCCAATAATGATCTTCCTAGATTTGTATGTATAACTACCCCTGTAGCATTAATAACTTTTTTAAATTTACTACTTTTATTTTCTTCTAAAGCATCCATGAAATAATTTATAACATCTTCTTTTATAACATCTTCTTTTATAAAATTTTCTATATTATTTTTTAAAATTTCATTCCTATAATAATCTATAGATTGCCTAAGACTATCCACTACTAATGTTCTAGAATTACTTTTCAAATACTTATTAACAATATCTTCTTTTAAAAGTTCATCTATTTTAGGTAAATTACGTAGTAACTGCTTTTTATCCATGCCCCATTCTCCATTTCTTAATCATATTATATACTCACAATACTTATTGTTATAAATAGTATAATATTTTATTCAACTATTATATATTTATCTTGCTTTTTTATAACCTCTCCTACAATAGAGGATTTTAACTCTAATTTATTTAATTCCTCCATAATATTCTCTGCCTCTTCTATTGAACAAGAAATCAATAATCCACCTGAAGTCTGAGGATCAAATAGTATATCTTGCATAAATACAGGAACATTTTGAAATTCAAATTTTCCTTCAATATGATCTCTATTAGCATATGCTCCTGCAGGAACTAGTCCAAACTCAGCATACTCCTCTGCTTCCTTTATATATGGTATTTTTTTATGATCAAATTTTAAAGTTACATTTGATGCACTAGCCATCTCATAGCTATGTCCTAAAAAGCCAAATCCAGTAATATCTGTACACGCACTTACATTATATTTAGCTATTATTTCTCCTGCATATTTATTTAAAGTGCTCATGGATTTAACCGCTGCATCTTTTGCTTCTTTAGAGGCCATTTCACCTTTTATTGCAGTATTTATAATTCCTATACCTAAAGGTTTTGTAGTAATTAGAACTTCCCCTTCTTTACATCCATAATTTTTTAGAACTTTATCAGGATGTACAATACCTGTTACTGACAAACCATATTTAGGCTCATTGTCATCAACGGTATGTCCTCCTATTACTACAGCTCCTGATTCAATAACTTTATCTGCTCCACCTCTTAATATTTCCCCTAAAACTTCTATAGGTAAACAAGATGGAAAACAAACTATATTTAATGCTACTGTTGGTTTACCTCCCATAGCATATACGTCACTTAAAGAATTAGCTGCAGCTATTTGACCAAACATGTATGGATCATCTACTATAGGTGTAAAAAAATCTAATGTTTGTATTATAGCTGTATCATCATTTATCTTATATACTGCTGCATCATCTGCAGTTTCTATTCCTACTATTAAATTTTCATTTTCCATTTTAGGTAGCTTTGAAAGTATTTTTGAGAGCACACCTGGTGCTATTTTAGCTGCTCATCCTGATGTTCTTGAAAGCTCTGTAATCCTTACATTCTTTTTTTCTATAGAACAAGCTTCTCCTTCTTTTATATTTATATTATTTGACATTTTAAGCACCTCTCTTTATAAAAACCCAACTACAATCAAAATAATAAATTATTCAATACTCATTATATATTATTTTCTAAAAATTTAAAAGAAATATAAAGAATGCTATCTAATTTCAGCTTTTTCTTTTATTCTCTCTATAGTTTTATCCCCAATTCTTCCAATAGCTTTTAAATCTTCAAAATTTTTAAATGTTCCTTGTTTTTCTCTATGATCTATTATCTTCTGAGCAGTTACATCTCCTATACCTGGTATAGTTTTTAATTCTTCCTTAGATGCACTATTTAAATCTACCTTTCCATTAGAATCAATTCCAGAATTAGTTGGTAGTGGATTATTATTTGTTCCTCCATTATTTTGGCCCTTTTTTTCTATATAAATATAATCTTCATCTTTAAGTTTTTTGGCTAAATTCAATTTATATGTATCTGCATTACTTGTGTATCCACCAGAAATCTTTATGAGTTCTTCTACTCTACTATTATCCTTAAGTTTATACACACCTGGGTTTTTAACTTCTCCATTTATATAAACAGTTATCTCTTTTTCTAATTTTCTATTTTCTTTTTCTGTACTTTTGATATTTTCTACAAATATTTCTTCTTCATTAATGTTAGCTTTTTCTGGTTTAGATAATACGTATCCTATAACTGTGAATACTGCTAGAACAAAAACAATTATTATAGATCCTATTATTTTCTTTTTATCTTTCATGTAATTATCACTCCATAATATGATTATTTATATTTGTCTTTGTCAAATATTATAATATGTCTAAATGGGATATAATCCTTCAATTGTTCTAATTATTGACATATTTATAATTTTAATTCGCACATTAATGTTTTTTTTGATATAATAAAAATTGTTATTATGTAGAAATAGGAGGTTTGCTTAATATAATGAAGCCCATTTTTTATAAAATATTATGTTGTATTCTATTATTACCTTTACTTATTTCCAATGTAGTTTTCGCAAAAGATTCTAAACCAAACTTTAAAATAGCGGCTGATGGTGTTGTATTGATGGATTCCAAAACTGGTAAGATAATTTATTCGAAAAATCCGGATAAACCATATCCTCCAGCTTCCACTACAAAAATAATGACCGCTCTTTTAACTTTAGAAAGAGGTAATCTAGATGATGTTGTTACTATAGGTCATAATCCCCCTTTAGCTGATGGAAGCAAAATATACATATTTGAAGGGGAAAAAATTAAAGTAAGAGATCTATTATATGGGCTTTTACTAGCTTCTGCTAACGATTGTGCTGAAGCATTAGCTGAATATCTTAGTGGATCCTTAGATAATTTTGCAAAAGATATGAATAAACGTGCTAAAGAATTAGGCTGTACTAATACTAATTTTGTAAACCCTAGTGGATTATACAATAATAAACATAGAACTTCTGCTAGAGATTTGGCTCTTATCATGAATGAATTAGTTAAACAACCTGAATATACTAAAATAGCCACAACTGTTTCTTATAATATTCCATCTACAAATAAATCCAAAGAAAAGAGACCTTTGTGGAATGAAAATAGGCTAATACAAAAAAATTCAAACCTTTATTACAAAGGCTGTGAAGGTGGCAAAACTGGATACACCGTTCAATCAGATCATTCTTATGTAGCTAGCGTTAATAAAGATAATCATAGGCTTATAGTTGCTCTTATTCATGATAAAGAAAAACATTTCTTTGATGATGCAGTAAAACTATTTAACTATGGATTTAGTAACTTTACTTTGAATCTTTTATATCCTAAAGATTCATATGTAACTACCTATACAAATGATAATTTAAAAATCCCATTATATGCTTCAGAGGATTTTTATTATTTAAAATCAAAGGATGATAGTACAAATCCCGATTTAAAATTAGAAAATACAAGTTTAAAAAATCTTAAATTCAAAAAAGGTGATGTAGTTTTAAGTGCTAATTTAAGCCGAGGCTCTAATAGTGTAGGGAGTTTAACTTTAAAAAGTGGTGTAGATCATGAATCTACTTTGTTTAATAATAAATTTATTAATATAAATCTAACTACTAAAAATATAATTTTGATATGTTTAGCAGTTATTTGTACAATCTTTTTAATTTTTAAGATTACAAAAAAAGTTTCAAAATGTAAAAAAAATAATAAGTATTATCTTTAATATAAAAGCTATGAAATTAAATATCTTAATTTCATGGCTTTTATATATTTATTGTAAATTATTATCTTTTTTTAATTGTTCCTATAAACCTACTTTAGCTTTTCTATTAAGATCTCTATATCCTTTGGTAAACTACACTGCAATTTTAAAATTTTCCCTGTTCTAGGGTGTGGAAATTCTAATTTATACGCATGCAAAGCTTGCCTTTCTATGTATTCTTTCTCTTCTTCTCCATTTCCATATAAAGAATCCCCATAAAGAGGATGCCCCAAATAGGACATATGCACTCTAATCTGGTGAGTTCTTCCAGTTTCTAATTCTAACTTAACTACACTACTTTTAGACAGCTCTTCTAAAACTTTATATTTAGTTATACTCTCTTGACCTCTATCATCTACTATTCTTTTAATAGATTCACTTTCTTCTTCTTTGTATATAGGTAAATTAATTATTCCCTGCTTCTTTTCTATCTTCCCATGCACAACTGCTATATATATTTTTTTAAAACTATCTTTACCCATGTCTGCAGCTAATCTCATATGAGAAAACTGATTTTTAGCTACTATTATTAGCCCAGATGTATCTCTATCTAATCTATTGACCAATCTTACTATAGATTTTTCCCCATTTTTCTTAAAATGATATAATATTCCGTTAGATAAGGTTCCTGTAGGATGACTTTTGGTAGGGTGTACTACTAAACCAGTTTTTTTATTTATAACTATAATATCACTATCTTCGTATACTATTTCTATATTCATATCTTCCGGCTCTATATTTTGTTGTTCATCTTGTTGCATGTAAATTTCTATTAAATCATTTTGTGTCAGTTTATGTTTCTTTATTACTTTTTCTGCATTCACAAAAATTCTACCATCTCTAACGGCTTTTCTAACAAATCTTCCTGATAAATTTTCTACTTCCTTTAAATAATCTTTTATATCAATATTGTGATTTATTTCTTTAACTACGAAAATTAATTTATTACCCATTAATTTTTCTCCTTTTAGCTACTATAGTATTTTACTATAGTATTATAACATCAAAATAAAATAAAATCATACATACTATGGGGAGAAATTTCTCTTACTAAAAATTTATACTATATTATTTTTTAACATTTTTTGTTATCATATATTAAATTTTTTATAAATATATATGTTCATAAAATTATAAAATTCATATAAAAAAATGAAGGGAAATTCCCCTTCATTTTTTATGTATGCTATATCATAGCAACTAATTCTATTTCTACTAAAGCATCTTTTGGTAATTTACCAACTTGCACACAAGATCTTGCAGGTGGATTTTCTTTAAAATATTTTGCATATACTTCATTAACCGCTGCAAAATCATTCATATCTTTTAAGAAAATAACTGTTTTTATAACCTTATCAAAAGAAGTTCCTGCTTCTTCTAAAACAGCTTTTAAATTTTCCATAGATCTTTCTGTTGCTTTTTTGATATCATCAGAAACTAATTTTCCTGTTGCTGGATCTAATGGAACTTGACCTGATGTAAATAATAAGTCCCCTACTTTTATAGCTTGTGAATATGCGCCTAATGCTGCTGGAGCTTTTTTAGTACTTATAACTACTTTTTCCATAAAATAATCCTCCTCTTAATTAATATCATTAGCAAAATCTTTTCCTAATAATATTATTATATCAAAATTTTCGTCTGATTGGAGATTTTTTTCTATATTTGGAATTTTTAAATAATTTTCTATTTCTTGCGTGGATATAAAACTATCTTTTTTTAACCTTACTTTTGTGAAATCTCTTCTTTCACCATTACCTGTAACAATATTGCTATATCCCATTTCTTTTAACTTTTTCTCGCAATTAGCTGCTAAACCATTAACTTTTGTGCCATTCAATACTTTAATTTTAATTTCACTTTTATCTACTTCCGTATTAGTATTATTATTTTGTGATGTTGATCCTGTTTTCAAAGTATATACTATATCTCTATTTTTTTCTCTATCATATATAAAATATGAAACATTACCTATATACTTAGCTTCTCCCTTAAGAGTAATCATATTAATATTAGACTTATCACCTTTAGTTACAGCGTAACCATATTTAATTATTTCTTCTGGAGCCATATCTGTTTCTATATAATCTGGTATAGTGCTTAATATATTTGGGATTTTAGGTATTATACTTGGACTTTTAACCTTTTCTATTACTTTTGATATAAACTTATGTTGGTTCTCTATTCTACCTAAATCTCCATCTGCAAGACCTGTACCATTGTTATTTTTTCTCCACCTAAAAAACTCTTCTGCTTTCTTACCATCTAAATGTACTGTAGTGCCTTTTTGAAAATGTATGTGTAAATTTTGAGATGGATCATCATAATTCATATTCCTCGTTATATCCATTTCTACTCCACCTATAGCATCTATGACCTTTCTGAATCCTTCATAATCTACCTTAGCATAATTATTTATTTCTATACCTAAAAGATTCTCTACAGCTTCTATTGACCCGTTTACACCATTTACAGCATGAGCTGAATTTATTTTTATTTTTTTTCCATTCATAGTTACACGAGTGTCCCTTGGTACAGATACAATACTTATCTCTTTAGTTTTAGGATTATAATTTACTACAAGCATAGTATCTGTCCGTTTGGGATCTGATGCCTCTTTTGAATTAGGATCTCCAACATCAACACCCATAACAAGTATATTTACTGGTTCTCCAGCTTCAGCTTTTTTAGTATTTATTTTTCCCTCTCCTAATTTAGAATTATTGGTAAACCCTAAAAGATAAAAATAACCTAATACTCCTAGTAATATAATAAAAGTAAAAATTACAATTATAATTTTTAAAGTTCTTCTTTTCTTTCTTTTACTAGACTTTTTTTTCTTTTTATTATTCCCCATAACATTTCACCTACAATTTATCATTTACTAAGCAATTTCTAGCTATAACTGTATTGATATGTAACAGTTCTCCTTTGCTAACAACATATTGTATTGTTGAATTTAAAGATTCTATCATAGCTTTGTCTATATCTATAAATGCTAATTTTCTTAATTTTTCAACTCCATTAAATTCTCTTAATGGTTCTATTATGTCTGCTAAATAAATAATTTTTTCTAAAATACTCATATTATTTCTTCCTGTAGTATGATATTCTACCGCATTTAATATATCTATATCTTCTATTCCCATTTTTTCTTTCATTATTATTGTTGCCACTAATCCATGAGTTATTTGCAAATTTTTTAGTGAAATCCAATCTAAATTTATATTATGTTTTTTTATGATATTTAATAGTTCATTATCACTCATGTTTTTTGCACAATCATGACATAAAGCTGCTATTTTAGCCTTATGTACATCAATATCGTATTTTTCTGCTAATTTTATAGCTGTTTCTTTTACACTTATTACATGCTTATATCTATCTTCTTTTAGATTTTCTTTTAAATATGCATCTATTTGTTCCTCAGTCCACATATTTTGCCCCTCCCCAAAGAAAATAATTAATAGATAAATTAATTTTATGACTAAATATACTTATAATTTTTAATTAAATCTATTATTTATATAAATTATTTTCAAAAATAAATTTATAAACCTTATCTGGTAAATAAAAACTTATTTCTTTTCCTTCTTTTACACGATTTCTTATTTTAGTAGAAGATATATCTAATATGGAGGTATCCATAAACAGTATTTTATTTCCATATCTATCTAATATATATTTTTTCTTTTTTATTATTTCTTCTTTTTCTTTAAATCCCTTTCTACTAAATATAACAAAGTTGCACATATCAAATACTTTGTCTATATGCCTCCAATGTTCTAGATAAGATAAACAATCTTCACCAGTTATAAAATACCAATTTGTTTCTGGTTCTTTTTCTTTAAAATATTTTAAAGTTTTATATGTATAGCTTAAGCCTTTTGCTTTTATTTCAAAATCACTTATGCTAAATCTTTTTTCTTTTTCTATTGCAAGCTTAACCATCTCATATCTTATATGCGCTGGTGTCTTTTTTAAGTTTATCTTATGTGGAGGATTTCCTGCTGGTATAAATATAACCTCCTCCAAATTAAATTTTTCAAGAGCTTCATAGGCCACATTTATATGAGCATTGTGAATAGGATCAAAGGTGCCTCCAAGTATAGCTTTATTAATCATAGAAACGCCCCCATTTATCATGAATTCAATTGTCAATTTACAATTATTAATTATTCACTGACAATTGAATATTACTAATCATCCATGGATATTAAGCATTTTTAATTCACCATTTGCAATTGATCGTTATTATTAATCGATTATGTTGATTCAATGAACAATTAACCTTTACCATTGTTAATCGCTAATTGATAACCGACTATTGTTCATTGCTATTGTGGTAATTCTATTTTAGGCTTCTTTTTTGATTTTCTATATAAAACTACTTTACTACCTATACATTGTATGCCTTCACAATTTAGTTCCTTACATATTTCACTTGAAGCTTCTTTTGCTGTATAAAAACTATTTTTTAGAACAGATATCTTTATTAATTCTCTAGCTTCTAATGCATCATCTAATTGTTTTAATAAATTATCATTTAAACCATCTTTGCCTATTTGAAATATAGCATCCATATTATTAGCTAAAGATCTTAAATAACTTCTCTGTTTTGTTGTTATCATTACTGTATTCCCTCCTAAAGTTATATATTATAGTAAAAAGTCAAACTCAAAATCATTTAATCTTACAATATCACCGTCTTTGATACCCATTTCTATTAATTCTTCCATTACTCCTTTATTTTTAAGTACTTTATGGAAATATCTTAAATCATCTGGATCATTTACATTAACAGCATTTAAAAGTCTATCTACAAAACTTCCTTCTACAATATAAGTATTATCTTCTTTTCTTATAGAGTATGTAAATCTCTTTTCTTCCTCTACAAATTTATCTTCTTCTGCTATTTCTAACTCCGTAACAGGTATAGTACTTAAAAGTCTTGCAGCTTCCTTCATAAGAGGATCTACTCCTTGTTTTGTAGCTGCTGATATTTTAAACACTTTATTAAAACCAAGCTTTTCTACCTTTGTTTTAAATTCTTCAAACTTTTCTTCATCAAATAACATATCTGATTTATTAGCAGCTATTATTTGAGGTCTATCATAAAGTTTAATACTATATCTTTTTAATTCCTCGTTTATCTTTAAAAAGTCTTCATAAGGGTCTCTTCCCTCTACAGAAGATATATCTACTACATGAATTAATACCCTTGTTCTTTCTACGTGTCTTAAAAAATCTAAACCTAACCCTACTCCTTCTGAAGCCCCTTCAATTATTCCTGGTATATCTGCAATTACAAAATTATTTACCCCTTCAATACTTACTACACCTAAATTAGGCTTTAGTGTAGTAAAATGATAGTTAGCTATTTTAGGTCTAGCCTTAGATACAACTGATAGTAAAGTTGATTTTCCTACATTAGGAAAACCAATAAGTCCTACATCAGCTAAAAGCTTTAATTCAAGCTTTATCCATCTTTCTTCTTCTGGCATACCTGGTTCTGCAAAATCTGGTGCCTGTCTTGTAGGTGTTGTAAATCTACAATTACCTTTACCACCTCTTCCACCTTTAGCAACTATATAAGAATCTTCTGGCTTAGACAAGTCTGCCATTATCTTATCTGTTTCTGCATCTCTAACTATAGTTCCCATAGGTACTTTTATATGCAAATCTTTTCCGTTTTTACCGAAACATTTTGAGCCTGCTCCATTACCACCTGGCTCTGATTTATATTTTCTTTTATAAGTAAAATCTAAAAGAGTTGTCATGTTAGGATCAACTACTAATACTACATTTCCACCTTTACCACCATCTCCTCCATCTGGTCCACCAAAGGCTATATATTTTTCTCTTCTAAAAGAGATGGCTCCATCTCCTCCTTTTCCTGATTTTACAAATATTTTGGCTGTATCTATAAACAAAGTTTTTCACTCCTTTTTATTAGCATAATCATATATAATATTCTTTATAGAATTTAACTCTACTAATTTAAAATATGTATATAATTATATTAATTATCTAATTTATTATTATATTATTTATCCAATGACTACAAAATCTAATACTTCCATATTCTTCAAAGTGGCAGTAAATAGCGGCTACGTCCCTGGATAACGATTTCTAAGCTTTAGTGAGAGTAAAAACTCCCTCTTAAGCCAAGAACTCTGTTTATCAAAACACTTATATAATTATAAATGTTGTTTTCTTAATTTAAAACCAATTATTATTATATCTTATTTTATGCGTATAAACCTTATTTTATAAAATATTTATATATTTTTAAGCATTTATATAATTATTCTTTAATGTATTCTGTATTAATCATAAAAGTTAAAATGCGCATTATGGCGCTTAACATTTTAGTAAGAAATTTATTTAATTGAATCCTAAAAAAGCACCCTTTACAAGGGTGCCTTTAATTATTCAGCTACTACTTCTTCAACTTCTACTGGATATACACTAGCTTTTTTCTTGCTTTTTCCGACTCTTTCGTATTTCACTACGCCGTCGATTTTAGCAAATAGAGTGTCATCTCCACCTCTTCCAACATTTAAACCTGGATGGATTTTTGTTCCTCTTTGTCTAACTAATATGTTTCCAGCTAAAACAAATTGTCCGTCAGAGCATTTTACTCCTAATCTTTTAGATTCACTATCTCTTCCGTTTTTTGAACTACCTACCCCTTTTTTATGAGCAAATAGTTGAAGGTTCATTACTAACATGACTACACCTCCTCTATTGTAAGTTTTATATATTCACCGTAATTAAATTCTATACTTTTTAATCCTAATAACATAGTATCCATAAGCAATTGGCATTTATGTATGTCTTCTTTAATACAAGATCTTAAATCTATGCTCAAAAAGCCATCTTCTTCTTTTATTAGAGGTCTAACCTTTAATATCTCTGTTATACCATTAGCTATTGTAATTGATATAGCTGATATAGCAGAACAAACCATATCATACCCTTGGTCCGTAGATTCTGCATGACCACTCATTTTAACTAATACTATATTATCATTTTTTTTTTCAAATATTACATTAACCATAATTATGCATTAATTTTTTCTATTTGAATTTTTGTATATGCTTGTCTGTGACCTTGTTTCTTTCTGTAGTCTTTCTTTGGTTTGTATTTAAATACAACAACCTTTTTAGCTTTTCCCTGTGCTAATACTTTTGCTGTAACTTTAGCACCTTCTACCATTGGTTTTCCAATAACAGTTTCTCCGTTATCTTTTCCTACTAAAAGAACATTGTCTAATTCTACTGTTGAATCAACATCAACTGCTAATTTTTCAACGAACAATACGTCTCCTTCAGCAACTTTATATTGCTTTCCTCCAGTAACTACAACTGCGTACATTAAAAACACCTCCTCATTCCAGTCTCGCCAATTAAGGTACATGAAAATCATGTTTAATACCTTTTCTGAGCGGTCTACAAAAGCCATTTTACCACAGTAACCCTAGTTTGTAAAGAAATTTTACTAATAAATCTTAAGGTCTTCCACATCTTTTATTTGATTTTTAAATATTAATGGCTCTACTTTATATTGATTTTCAGAATCTATATAATTTATATAAATATTTTTTTCTAAAGCTTCAATTTCTGATATAAATTGTATTTTATTTTTATCTATATAATCCTTATATCTTTTATTTAGTTCTATATATATATCCTTTATCTCTCTCATATTTAAAATATTTATTACTTCATTTCTAATTAATAGCTTCATATAATTAAAACTAACTATAGATCCTTTTCCATTGCAAAATCTACAAGGTTCTTGTAGATAATCATATATAGTTTTACCTTGCCTTTTTCTAGCTATTTGAACTAAATTTAATTGTGTAAATGGATATATAACAGATTTATTCTTATCTCTTTTTAATCCTTGCCTTAATTTATCTAAAACTTTTTCTTTAAGATTTTCATTATTCATATCTATAAAATCTATTACAATAATCCCATTTAGATTTCTAAGTATAATTTGATTGCAAATTTCTTCTGCAGCTTCCATATTAGTATTAAAAACAGTTTTCTCCATAGAATTTCCTTTTATATTTTTACCAGAATTAACATCTACTACATACATTGCTTCAGTTTTATCTATTATAATATAGCCTCCACAATTCAAATAAACTTTTTTATTCCTAAGGGATAAGATTTCTTTTTCTATAGCGTAATAATCTAAAAGATTTCTTTCACCTTCATAAATATTTACTTTTATGTTGTCTTCTTTGTACTCTTTTAAAAAATCACTTACATAATCATAATCTTCTCTAGAATTTACATATATTTTTGATATATTATCATTTAATTTATCTCTTAATACTTTTCCTACTATTCCTCCATTTTGAAATAGCATACCTGTATTAATTTTATATTTAGATTTTTCTATTAAAGAATTATATATATTAGATAATCTTTTTATTTCATTATTTATATTTTCTATACTTGTATTTATAGCTTCCGTTCTTATTAAGATTCCTATGTCTTTAGGCTTTACTATATTATGCTGTATTTCTGATTTTACTTTTTCATCTTGTATTTTATGAGAAAATGTAATTTCATAATTTAAAATTTGGAGAACTGTATATCTACCAGGTATACTTATAGCATTAGTTACTTTAGGTCCTTTTTTGTTCAAATCCTCTTTAACAACTTCTACTAAAATATAATCACCTTTTTTTATATGGGTATTATTAAATTTTTTATCTAAATAAAGATAAGCATTTTTATTCCACCCTATATCTACAAAAGCACTTTTTATAGCAGGAATTATATTTTTAACCATACCTACATAAATTTCACCCACTTGAGGTGATTTATTATCTTCTTCTATATATAATTCTTTTATGTGATTATTTTCTCTTAAAACTATTCTTATATTTTCTCTTTGCCTTTCTATAAATATTTCTTTCATGTTAAAGGCACTTCCCTTCTTTAGATAAAGAAAATTGTTTATCCGATACTACCCGCTCTAATACTTTCATCTTCTTCAAAGTGAGAGTAAAGAGCGTCTAACGCCCCTAGATAACCATTTTCTAAGCTTTAGAGGGAGTAAAAACTCCTTGTGAAGCTTAGAACTATGTTTATACATACATGGCATAATCAGAAAGAGCTACTAGCTTATTTTTATATTCTCCATATATCTCTTGTCTTTCTATATCTACAAAACTATTTTCTTTTATATGAGATGTATTTTCTTTTATAAATTGAGCTAAAAGATCTGCTGAAAGATTTTTTATACTTCCACAACTTACTAAAGTATTTATTCTTAATATATTTTCTTCTATAAAATAATCTATATTTTTAATCATAGTTCTTATATTTACATTTTTGCTACCTTTTTTACCCTTTTTAATTATATCCCAATTATCCATATTTAATAAGTTCTTTAACTCATGTTCTAATTTTTCTGTATTATCATATTTTATTTGTATTATATATTTAGCTGCAGCTACTGCGGCCATAGCTTTAAATACTTTTTTATTTGTACCTTCTTTTAATTTTACAGCTTTAAAATATTTTATACCTGAAGGTGCAGTACTATTTAATTTGTCTACAATTGTGTCTTCATTTTCTTCTTCTATAAATGATACATCTAAGTACTCACCCTTAGAATAAATTCCTACTGCTAAAGGTTGAGCTAGAGACATAAGTATATGAGGATTAAATCCTTTTGAATACTCTACAGGTAATCCGCTTCTCTTAAAATTTCTTTGTAATGTTCTTTGAAGGTCTAAATGAGATATAAATTTTATATTACCTTCCTTTGAAAACTTAATTAAATATCGCACCTTCAAAACACTCTCCTTCTAAATTAACATTAACTCCGCAGTTTTTACAACCCTGTCTACAATCTGGAGTTAATTCTGCTTTTTTAGCTCTTTCATTTTCTTTCATTAAAAATTCTTTAGAAACGCCTGTATCTACAAAATCCCATGGAAATATTTCATCATATTCTCTTTGTCTATAAGCATAGAAATCCCCATCTACATTACATTCCTCTAAAGCTTCTTTCCATATATTAAAATCAAAATATTGATTCCATCCATCAAATCTGGCACCTTTTTCAAAAGCTTTTATTAGTACATCACAAATTCTTCTGTCTCCCCTTGCAAATATAGCTTCCATATAACTTACTAAAGATTCATGCCAGTTGTAAGTTATTTGTTTGCTTTTTATAGCTCCTCGAACAGCCTCTATTTTCTTTCTTACATCCTCCATAGTATCTTGTGGTACCCATTGAAATGGAGTAAATGGTTTTGGTACAAAAATAGATGTACTTATGGTGACCTTAAGTCCTTTTTTCCTTACTTCTTTTGGAACTTCATAATATTTTTCTACAACCTTTTGTCCTAGCTCTGCTATACCTACAACATCCTCTAAAGTTTCATAAGGCAGACCTAGCATAAAGTATAATTTTATAGTAGACCATCCTGATTCAAAAGCACTTTTTACTGAATTCATCAAATTTTCTTCTGTTACACCTTTATTTATAACATCTCTCATTCTTTGACTTCCTGCTTCTGGTGCAAAAGTAAGCCCTGTTTTCCTAACCTTTTGTATTTCTTTTATTAAATCTACTGAAAAAGAATCTATTCTTAATGAAGGCAATGTTACTCCTACTTTACCTTCTTTATGTCTTTCTACCATTGAAAATACAAGATTTTGTATATCTGAATAATCACATATACTTAAAGAAGATAATGTTATTTCATCATATCCTGTATTTTTTACTAGTTTGTCAGATAGTTCTAATAAACTTTCTGTTTTCTTTTCTCTTATAGGTCTATATATCATTCCTGCTTGACAAAATCTACATCCCCTTGTGCATCCTCTAAATATTTCTAGGACTATTCTATCATGAACTATATCAGTATAAGGTACAACAAACTTATCTGGATAAACTACATCATTTATATTATTAACAATAACTTTTTTCACTTTATTAGGAACATCTTCATATAAAGGCTTAAATTCTTTTATTGTATTATCATCTTTATAGGTAACTTCATATAAAGAAGGTATATATACTCCTCTTATCTTAGATGCTTCCCTTAAAAATTCCTTTTTCTTTCCCTTACCCTTATATTTTTTATATAAATCCAATACCTTATTATTTAATTCTTCTCCTTCTCCCAAAACAAATATATCTGCTATATCATAAAGTGGTTCTGGATTATAAGCACAAGGTCCTCCACACAATACTATGGGTTCTTCTTCTCCTCTTTCAGAAGCTCTTATAGTAACTCCAGCTAAATCTAGCATATTTAATATATTAGTATAACTCATTTCATATTGAAGAGTAAATCCTATAAAATCAAAGTCTTTTATAGGGTCTTTACTTTCTAAAGCATATAGAGGAATGTTTTCTTCTCTCATTATTTTTTCCATATCTGGCCAAGGGGCAAAAACTCTTTCACAAAAAGTATCTTTTCTTTCATTTGCTATGTAATAAAGTATTTTCATACCTAAATGGGACATTCCAACTTCATAAACATCCGGGAAACAAAATGCAAATCTTATGTCTATATCCTTTAAATTTTTATTATAAGAATTTAATTCTCCCCCTATATATCTAGCAGGCTTTTCTACTCTGAATAGTACATCATCTGATATTCTGTTCATCAAACTTCCTCCTCATGGTTTATCACATTATTACATTTTAACACATAAGCATGGATAAAAACAATTATAAAAGAATCCATTGTATTATCCATGCTTATGAAAGCTTTTCTATTTATTTTTTACATTTTATATTAATAAATTCACCTATTTTTATATTACCATAGTTTTTTAAAGCTTCTAATATTTCATTTTCATACAAAATGTCTAGTGTCTCCATATTATCATCTAGCACTGTAAATATATAATATTTATTCTTATCTATAAGTGAAAGTGTTTGTAATAAAGTATTATTGCAGTAAACAGATACATTTTGATTTTCAATATATCCTCTTTTTATAAATTTGCGCCGTTTTTTAACTATATGTCTCATAATAATATAAGCTACCCTTTCTTTTTCCTTTAACGAAAATCTTATTATAAATAAAGATATTATACCTAAATTGAAATTATTATAATCTTTCATAAATAAAAAAATATATAATAGCATAAAAAAAACACTTATACCAATACTAGTATTTATGGTTATTTCATTTGCTCTTCTATAAAAAGTTTTGAAACATAATAAATCCCTTAATATTCTTCCGCCATCTAATGGTAGGGCTGGTATAAGGTTGAATATCCCTATTGTCAAATTGCTTTTATATAATAAATATAAATATCTATTATCAATACTTTTATAAGCTATACAAAAAATTGCTGCAAAAAAAATATTAACAATGGGTGCTGATAATGATATTAATAAATCTTCTTTGAAATTAGCGTTTTCCAATTTTTCTAACTTTAAGGATAATCCTAAAGGATAAATTTCTATATTAAATCCTGTAAACCCTAAATATCTAGCTGTTGCATAATGGATCAATTCATGAACAAAAACAACAGAAATGGATAATAAAAAACTGCCTTTATACCCTAAATAAAATAAAAATATAATATAGGGAATGAAATATTTATTTACTTTTATCATTTTTGCCTCTTATAACTTGCTTACATCTACTACAATATTCACTATACATTAGTTTTATTCTCTTATACTAGTAAAAAGATCTTGAGGATTTTTATTTTCCCCCATATAAATTACTTCAAAATGAACATGAGCTCCTGTACTTTTTCCAGTATTACCACTTTCAGCTATAGTTTTACCTTTTTTTATTTCTTCTCCTTTTTTTACCTTTATTTTATTCAAATGAGCATATTTAGTTTCTATGCCTTGTCCATGATCTAAAATTATATACTTACCTAATTCTTTATCTTCTCCACATTCCTTTACTGTTCCGTTAAAACTTGATAATACTTCTGTATTTTCCTTAGCATCTATATCTATTCCTTTGTGAAAAGCTTTTTTCTTATTTACAGGATCTTCTCTTTCCCCGTATTTTGAAGTTACTTTACCATTTACAGGCAATATAAAATCATCACTTATTATTTCCTCTACAGTTTTTTCACCAGTAACCTTTGATTTAAAAGTATCTATATATTTTAAAAGTTTATCTTCTAAAAACTTTACATCTAAGTCCTTAGCTTTATTAATCACTTTTTTATAATCATAATTTTCGTTTACTATTTTTTTAGAGTAATTATAAACCATCTGAGTTTTGGGATTAGAAAAAGCTTTTATACCTAATACAAACACTAACAATAAAAATACTCCTACTAAATCTCTAACAATACGTTTTTGAAAAAAACTACTATTAAAATTTCCTCTCCTGTCATTACTTCCTCCATACATATAATTATTATTTCTTAAATTAGTATTTTTTCTATTTTTTAATGAATTATAATATTCTTCATATTGAGAATTATACAATCTGATCACTCCTATAATACTTTTATATTCTTATTTATATTGAATTATATATATATATATTACTTTAAAAATTTCATTCGATGACTACCTGCTCTAATACTCCCATCTTATGCAAAGTTGGAGTAAAGAGCCGCTACGTCTCTGGATAACCATTTTCTAAGCTTTAGTTGAAGTAAAAACTCCCTCTAAAGCCAAGAACTCTGTTTATATAAACAAGAAAGTCATATATAATTAAAAATCCAAAACTTTTAAATAAGGATTTTTTTAATATATGACTCTAAATTATTAAGGGAGCTAAAAATTATATGATATATCATTCTCAAATAACTAATCTACTATTAAAATATTATATAACTATATTACATAAATCTATAAACTCATTATAAAAAAGGGTCATCTCAAAAATAACTTTAATTTTGAGATAACCTTATATGTTTTTAAAAATTTATTTTTTTCCTTCTCATATTTATATTCAACACTAATGCTAAAGCAAAAAAGTTATTTAATGATGAACTCCCCCCATAACTCATAAAAGGAAGAGTTATTCCTGTAATAGGTACTATACCTATTGTCATTCCGACATTTTGTAATATTGAAAACATAAAGGAAGCAGTTACACCAATAGTAACCATGGACCCAAATATGTCTTTAGAATTTTTTGCAGTTTTTATAAATTTATATACTAATATGCCATAAAATATTAATAAAATTACTGCTCCTATAAATCCCCATTCTTCACCTACTACAGAAAAAATGAAATCTGTATGAGCTTCTGGGATATATCCACCGGATATCTGTGTTCCTTTTAAAAATCCTTTTCCTAAAAAGCCACCAGATCCTATACCTATCTTAGATTGTATAAGTTGATGTCCCGCATTTAATTCATCTGCTTCTGGATGCAAAAATGAAGTAAGCCTACTTTTCCAATATTGTTGCATTAAAGGAGAATTCCAAATGATGGCTACCAAGGCAGTTAATCCAGCAATACCTCCTGATATTATTTTTCCATCTAATCCTGCAACAAAAAACATACCTAACACAGTAAAAAAGAACACCATAATCATACCCATATCCGGCTGAACTACAAGCAATATCATAGGTATTACAACATAAAAAGCTAAGGTTAAAAAGTTTCTTAAATTATTTATTTCTCCGTCCATATCATCTAATTTTTTAGCTAACATTATAATTAAAGCTATTTTAGCAAACTCTGAAGGCTGTATGGATATAGGTCCTATTTCCAACCAGGAACTTGCTCCATTAACTGTTTTTTTAAGAACAGTATCATTTAAAATAAGCAAAAATATGGTAAACCAATAAAATATATTGGCATAATTCTCTATAATAATATAATCAAATATTAGAACTCCATAAATTATAATAAGGCCTACAACTAACCAAATTAATTGTTTTTTTAAAAAATATATATCATATTGCATATGGGTAGCACTATATATATTTAAAGCACTAAAAATCATTATTGCTACAGAAATTATAATCATACTATAATCTAACTCTTTTAGAAGTTTTTTATTTATAAAAAATTTTTCAAGCATTTTATCCCCCCTCGATTACAAATATGATTATACCACATCATACAAAAAAAGCTATGTACAAATTTGTACATAGCTTTAAAAAATTCTTAATTTTTTATTTATTATTTTTTATCCTCTTTATTGGTATACTAGCTATTAAAGCTGGAGACATACCTTCTATTTCTTCTACGCTACTCATTTTTATATCTACATCTTCATCATCTATCTCTATGTATTTTGATATTACTTTTAGCATATCTTCTCTTATAGATTCTAAAACTTCTGGAGATATAGAATTCCTATCCTGTATTAATATAAGTTTAAGTCTTTCCTTAGCTACATCTTTTGATGATTGTTTTGAAAAAAACTTAAATAAATCCATTATTGTATCACTCCTACTTTAATCCAAATAATTTTTTAAAGGATTTAAAAAAGCCTTGTTCTTTACTTCTTAAATCCATTATAGGTACATCTTCTCCAGTAATCCTTTTAGCAATATTTCTAAAAGCTTGTCCTGCTATAGCTCCACTATCTAAAACTATAGGTTCTCCTTTATTTGTAGCTATAGTTATATTTCTATCATCAGGAACTACCCCTATTAGTTTTATTGCTAAACTATCTATTATATCTTCAATATCTAGCATATCTCCATTTTGTGTCATTTCATAATTTAATCTATTTACTATAAGCTGATGGTTGTCTACACCCTTAGCATCTAATTTGCCTATAACTCTGTCTGCATCTCTTACGGATGTTACTTCTGGATTTACAACTACTAACGCTCTATCTGCTCCTGCTATAGAACTTTCAAAACCTCTTTCTATACCTGCTGGACAATCCAAAATCACATAATCAAAATCCTGTTTTAAATCATTAACTATTTTAAGCATATCATCTACTTTAACATCTTCTTTATCTCTTGTTTGTGCTGTTGGTAAAAGATATAAACTATTTAATCTTTTATCTTTTATCAAAGCTTGTTTCAATTTACATCTTTCTTCTATTACATCCAATAGTGTAAATACTATTCTATTTTCAAGTCCCATTAAAACATCAAGATTTCTTAACCCAGTATCTCCATCTATAACAACTACTTTTTTATCCATAGCAGCTAAGGCTGTAGATATATTAGCTGATGTGGTTGTTTTTCCTACTCCACCTTTACCAGAGGTAACAACTATCACTTCTCCCATTTTTTGTCCTCCTTAAATTATATAAATTTATCCGGTAGATATGGTTCTACCACTATTATATTTGATTTTATCTTTGCAACTTCTGGATATTGAGGTTTTATATTATCTTCTGGTGACCTAGTCATAACATTTGCTATTTGAAGTATGGAAGGTTGCAAATAAAATGCTGCAACCACAGCTTTATGATTTCCTGTAAATCCGGCATGAACATGCCCCCTTAAGGCTCCTAATACTATTACATTGCCAGCTGCATATATTTCTGCACCAGAATTGACATCCCCAATTATAACTAAATTTCCATTATAGCGTACTACTTGTCCTCCTCTTATAGTTCTTCTTATAAATTTTGTTCTACCTTCATATATGCCACTAAAGGGTTTATTGGATTTATCTTCCTTATCCTCAAATATGCAGTCTTTTATCATAAATTCTTCAAAAAGAACATCTTTAAGTCTTCTTAAATTTTTTTCGTTTATAAGTTTTAATTCTGTAGATATTTTTAAGGTAGATCCCTTATAAAATTGTTTTCCATGAGATAATTTTTCTATCAATGAATTAATCATATCATTAAAATCTCTAAATTTATTCATATTAATTATTACAACAAGACCTTCTTTGTTACCTTTTATTACTATATTGTCTTCCAAAATAAAAACCTCCAAAGTAGCTATAAAAAACACTATCTTAATTTATATTTCCACATTTTTTTATTAATTCCTTCTGTTTATTATACTTTTATTTATTTAATATTTTCCATTTTAAAATATCCACACTATTTATTATATAAAATAATTTATAGTGTGGATATACTTTACATTTATTTATCTGTTATTTGTATTTTTATTTTCTATGTCCTTTGTATCATTTCCAGTAGCATCTGAATTTTTGGTATTTTCCTTTTGTCCAGTATCTGCTGCTTTAGCTGCATCTGGTTTATCTTTATTAAGTTCTTTCTTAAAATAAGCTTCATACATAGCTCTTGCCACAGGTGCAACGAATCCTCCATGTCCACCATCAAATACAATAACACATACTGCTATTTTAGGTTTATCTACTGGTGCAAATCCTATATAGACACCATAGGATGTTCTTCCATAGGCATCTTGGTTATTGCTAAAAGTAGCTGATCCTGTTTTACCTGCTGTTTGTATAGGGAAATCCTTAAACACTGCTGCTGCAGTACCATCTGTTCCCTCATTAACTCGTGCCATTCCTTGCCTTACAGCAGATAAATTTTCTTTACTTGCATTAGTTTTTTCAACTATTTCTGGTTTAACTGTTTCTACTACATTATCATCTGCATCTTTTATTTCTTTCACCAAATGTAATTTATATCTATCTCCTCCATTAGCTATAGTCCCAACAAAATTAGCTAATTGCAATGGAGTAAAGTTACTTATACCTTGCCCTATAGATGCATTGTACATATTAGCACCTACACCTAACTGGAAGTGAGCATCTGATATTGTTATATAGTATATAACATCTACAATTCTTTTTATTTCATCTTTACTTACATTTTTACCTTTATAAATAGGATCCTCATTAACTAAATCTGTAATGATTTTTATATAATTATTAGAGTTAAACTTTTTAGTTCCTTCTTTTATGGAATCCTGTATAGAATTTTTAATTTGTTTTTTTAATTCTTTAACCTTATCTGAATCTTTTTCGCTATCATATAAATTTATAGATGGAAATTTATTTCCTCTAGCATCTGTTCCTGCCTTTAAAGTAGACATAGTTTGCCACAAGTATTGAGTTGCGTAAACATTAGATAATGTATAAGTATTAAATACTTGACCAAACTTTTCAGGAATTTCTATTCCTGTGGAAGCTTTTTCATCTGAGTTTGGTGGAACACCTAGTCCAAATTTCCAAGCATATTTTGCAAGTATATCATCACCAAAACTCTCTCTTAATAATTTACCTACTGTCATAAAATAAGGGTTACTAGAAACCTCTAATCCTCTATATAAATCAACGGAACCATAACCACCTACTGCAAATTTCTTCACAAAATTTTTTCCGTCATCAAAAACACCCGTATCACTTATAGAATATCCAGGAGTTATAACCCCTGATTCTAATCCAGCAATAGCTGTCATAGCTTTAAATGTAGATCCTGGTGGTACTACAGACATAGTAGCGTAATTATAAAAAGGTTTTGGGTATATATCATATAAATCCTGTCTAAGAGTTTTATTATTTTTTATACTCTTATCTAAAGGAAATAATTTTTCTAAAACTTCGTCTAAAGTATTTCCTGGATAATATCCCATTAGTCCCTTATTAATTATATATTGTTTTCCAAACTCAGTTAAATCTGGATTAAAATATTTTTTATACATATCTGATGTTAATAATCCTGGTGATGCAAATAAGTTAGGATCAAAACCTGGCCTACTTGCTAAAGCTAAAACTTCTCCCGTCTCTACATCTAGTGCTACCGCAGCTCCTCTTGTAGCATTAGTTGTATTAACATCACCTTGTACTCCTTTATGTTGAAGATCATTCATTACAGAATCCAGCGACTCCTCTGCAGCTTTCTGTATATTTGTATCTATAGTAAGTTGTATATTTTGACCTGGATAAGGTTCTCTTCTTCCTAATTCTTCTATAACTCTTCCTGTTTTATTAAGTTTAACAATTCTTCCACCTTTAGAGCCTTTAAGCCTTTCTTCAAAAACTCCCTCTATTCCATTTATACCTATATAATCAGAACTTGGATCATATCCTTTTTCCTTATATTTATCATTATCACCACTTATTTTAGATATATAACCTAATACAGCTGACCCTACTTCTCCATTAGGATAATATCTTATAGGCTGAGTACTTACATCTATCCCTGGCAAATCATTTAATTTTTGAAGGAATATAAAGGCTGTTTCTTTTTTTATGTTACTTGCTACATCAACAGATTTGTATCCCGAAAAATTCTGCATTTTTGATGCATCTTTTACTATCATAAATCTTCTTTGCTGTTCTAGGGAATATTTTTTTGTATCTATTTTATATTGCTCTAACAAATATTTGAAGGTTTCCTCTGGAGTTATTTTTAATAACTCTTCATCTATTTTATTATTATCTTCTTTTGTTAATTCTTCTTTTTCTTTTTTATTTTTACCTGAAAATAATTTTTTTGTAACTGCCTCATTTAATCCTCTATCTTTTTTGAATCTTAGTTCTGCAGCTCTTTTTGCATCAGCAGTACTAGCCTTAAATTCAAACCTATAAGGATTAATTTTAAGTTCAAAGTCATCTGTTTGCTTTTCTTTATACTGATCTAATATACTAAATACTTTCTCCATAGTAGAAAAAAAGCTTTTCTTATTTTCGTCTGTTTCATTATATATAAGCATGTAATTTTGCTTATTAGTAGCTAGTACTACATCATTTCTATCTGTTATCTTCCCTCTTGGAGCAGGATCAGGAATTTCTCTTATGGATTTGTTATTTGCCTTTTCTATGTATTCTTGTGAATTTATAAACTGCAAATAAACAAGTCTAGATATAATTGCAGTAATTATAAATATCATTACCAACATAAGGCCACCAAATCTAGTAAATTTTTTATCTTTGTTTATCTTCATTGACTAAATCACCATTCCTTTAAAATTCCCACTTTCTATCCATATGTCTTTTTTTACATAAATTATATACTAATTTATAAACTATAATTGTTATTACCCCATTGTAAATACTATTAAATGCTATTAAATTATAACTAATATTCATCTTTAAAAAGTAAGCTATAGTCCATATGAAAGCTCCTTTAAATATACTTAGTAGAAAAGAAGATATCACTGGTATTAATATTTTACTTCTTATTATGTTCAAACCTATTTCAGCTGCTATTAAGCAAGCAAGCATATTTATTAAAGAATTTATACCAAATACATTAGTAAAATATAAATCTTGAAGAATCCCTGCAAAAACACTAACCCAAATAGCTTCCCATTTATCCTTTATTATAGAGTAACTTACTATAAAAACAAACAAAAGGCTAGGATAAACACCTTTTATTGCCATAAATGGCATTAAGGAATTATCTAATATAGCAAGTAATATTAAAATAGCTCCCAATATTAAATTTTTTTTCATATGCATCACCTTAATATTTTACTTCCTCTTTATTTTCAGGCATATTTTTAGGTATTACTATAAATACTTCTTCTATTTTTCTTAAGTCTACATAAGGTTTTATTATAGCATTTTTCATTACTTTACCTTTATCTATTTCTATACTTGTAACTTCTCCTATTCTTATGCCTTTAGGATACATACGTCCAAGACCAGAGGTTAAAATAATATCCTTTTCTTTTATCTTAGAATCCATTGGTAAAAAATATAATTTTGCTAAAATATTATTTTGGCTATCTTTAATTCCTTTTACAACGCCGCTATTTTCTTTGGTACTATCTACCATAGCACTAACAGCTAAATTTTCATTAGACAATGATTGAACTGTAGACCAACTGCCTCCTGTAGCCGTTACTTGCCCTACTAACCCTTCATTAGTTATTGCGATCATACCTTTAGCTACACCATCATTAGACCCTTTATTTATAGTAAATTCATCTAAATAGTTTCCACCACTTTTACCAACTATATCCGCACCAACGTAGTTATATTCTGAACGTTGATTTCTAAAATTAAGCATCTTTCTTAATCTTTCATTTTCATCTTTTAAAGACTTATACTCTACTAATTGACTTTCAAGTTTACTATTTTCAGATTTTAATTTTACATTTTCTCTTTTTACATCTGGTATGTTAAGTACAAAACCAATAGAATTTCTAATTTTTTTGTTTATTTTATAAAAAACTCCTTGAACTGGATTAACTACCGATCCTATGCCACTTTCAACAAAAGATATCCTGCTTCTCTCCGCACTTTGTGTTATTAATATTAAAAAGGTAACTGACAGTACAATTATAGTTACTGTCAGTTTATTTTTAAAGAACTTCATAGTCTATTATTTTTTACTATCTAATATTTTATCTATAGTATCTAATGCTTTGCCAGCACCGATAGCTACGCAATCAAGTGGGGATTCAGCAATGTGAACAGGCATATGAGTTTCTTCGTTTATAAGGTGGTCTAATCCTCTAAGTAAAGCACCGCCCCCTGCTAACATTATTCCTTTGTCCATTATATCAGATGCAAGTTCTGGTGGAGTTTTTTCTAAAGTTGTTTTTATAGCTTCTATTATAGACATAACTGGCTCACTTAAAGCTTCTCTAACTTCTTTTCCAGAAATAGTTACAACTTTTGGTAAACCTGAAATTAAATCTCTACCTCTTATTTCCATTGTTTTATCTTCTTCAGTTTCATAAGCTGAACCTAATTCTACTTTTATATTTTCAGATGTTCTCTCACCAATCATCAAACTATATTCTTTCTTTATGTAATTTATTATAGACTGATCCAATTCATCTCCAGCCACTCTTAAAGATTTACTTGTTACTATTCCGCCTAATGATATAATAGCAACTTCTGTAGTTCCTCCACCTATATCTACTATCATACTTCCTGTAGGTTCATTAACTGGAAGCCCTGCTCCAATAGCTGCTGCCATTGGTTCTTCCATAAGAACTACTTCTCTTGCTCCCGCTTGCTTAGTTGCTTCATCAATTGCTCTTTTTTCTACTTCTGTAACTCCTGATGGGAAGCAAACAACTATTCTTGGATTAGTAAATCCTCCCTTTGGACTTACTTTTTCTATGAATTTTTTAAGCATTATTTGAGTAACATCAAAATCTGCAATTACCCCATCTTTTAATGGTCTAATTGCTACTATATTTCCTGGTGTTCTACCTATCATTTGCTTAGCTTCGTCCCCTACAGCAAGAACTTTATTTACATCTTTATTTATAGCTACAACAGAAGGTTCGTTTAAAACGACCCCCTTACCTTTAATATATACTAGTGTATTTGCTGTACCTAAATCTATCCCCATATCTTTAGTAATACCAAACAATCTCATAAAAGTTTTACTCCTCTCTATTCCTTAGTTATATTATACCTTTCGCTTTTATGCTTATATACTTATTTTCTCCAATTATTATATGGTCCAATAAATCTATTCCTATTAATTTACCACATTCTTTTAATCTCAAAGTTATATTTATATCTTCTTTGCTAGGGGTTGGATCCCCTGATGGATGATTATGACATATAATTATAGATGCACCATTTTTCTTTATAGCTTCACAAAATATCTCTCTTGGATGTACTATAGATGAATTAAGAGTTCCTATAAAAATATCTCTTATATATGTAACTATATTTTTAGTATTTAGAATCAATACTTTTAACTTTTCTTGCCTTAAGTATTTCATATCTTCCATAACTAAATTAGATACATCTAAGGGCGTATTTATCTTATACTCATTACCAGATTTATAAGTCTTAAATCTTTTAGAAATCTCTGATAATGCTAATATTTGAACTGCTTTAGTCACACCTATACCTTTAATTTTAGTTAACTCTTCTATAGATTGATTAAAAAGCTGATCTAATCCGCCAGTTTCTTTAATCAAACTACTTGCAAGCATCATTATATTTTGATTTTTAGTACCAGTCCTTAAGATAACAGCTAAAAGTTCTGAATTTGAAAGTGCTTCTGCTCCATACCTTATAAGTCTTTCCTGTGGTCTTTCATTTTTAGGTAAATCCTTTATTTTAAAGTTATTATGCATTTATACAACTCCTTTTAAAGATTTACCCCCATCTCCATTAATATAGAATTCAATTTATTTAAAGGTAGCCCTACAACATTATAATAGCATCCATTGATGTTTTCAACAAAAACTCCTGCTTTTCCTTGAATACCATATGCACCAGCTTTATCCATAGAATCTCCTGTGTTTATATATTCTTCTATTTGTGCTGAAGTTAGTTTTGAAAATTTAACTTTAGTACAAACAAAATCCTTTATTGCTTTATTAGATTTAACATCTAATATGGATAATCCAGAATAAACTTCATGTTCATTGCCGCTTAAAGCTTGTAACATTTTAAATGCATCTTTTTTGTCTTTAGGTTTGCCTAATATTCTATTGTTAAAAGCCACTATTGTATCGCATCCTATTATTAAATTGTTACCTTGATCTATTATTTTTTCAGCAACAGATCTGGCTTTTCCTTCTGCTAAATTCATCACATAAGAAGGTATATCATCTTTAAAATGTATACTGCTTTCATCAAAATCACTTACTATTATTTGAAAATCCTCCAGTATTCTTTTTAAAAGTTCTTGTCTTCTTTGAGATGCAGAAGCTAATATAATATTTTCCACTGATATCACTTCCTATTATTTCCTGTATAATATTATTGCCAATACTATACCAATTATAGTCATAATATTAATATCAAAATTTAAACCTATAGCTAAATTAAAAACTTTTAGGTCTAAATTGAATGGTGAAGTAGTTCCTACTTTATATGCGGTTTTTAAAAAGGATAACTTAGTAAAGCTAGAACCCAATATTTCACCAGCAATGCTACCTAATATAGCCCCTAATAGTATAAAAACTCCTAATAAACTTTTATTTTTATCTGGACTTTTCATAACAACCCCACCTTAAAATTATATCTAATATAGTTTATCATTTAATAAAAACTTAAACAAGTATCTAAAGAATTTTTTAAGCAAAAAATAAGCATCTAAAAAACAGATGCTTATTTATTATTTATTTCTTGTAAAATTTTATAAATAAAACTGTAACTTTTATTTGCCTGATCTTTTGTCAAATCCTTTGGTAATTTATTTATATGTTCTTTCAAATTATTTAAAGTTTTTATATTTGAACTATCTTTATTAACTTTGTCTAATGATGACATCCATTTTTTTATTTCTTCTGTTTTTACTGATTTTACATCCTTTTCCGATAATTTATTTACTATTTTAATATATGCTGTAATTATTTCTGATATTTCTGCATCACATAAATCTTTTTTATTAATTGCAAATATCATTTTAGAATTATCTATTTTATTATCTGTTAATTTTTTCATTAGTTTTATTCCTTCATCTTCTTCATATATTCCCAGGAAAACTCTAGTTTTACCATTATCCTCTATGGTAAATGCATTACCATAAGGTGTTAGACTACTTAAAACTTCAGAAGCATTTTCTTTTTTAGCATATATTCCTCTTTGTATAACTATGTAATTTGAGCTGCTATTTTTATTATCTTTACTTTTAACTATACTAGCATTATCCTTTTTAATAATATTATTCTTTTTTATATTATTAGGAGAAGCTATATTAAATATCACTGTTCCTAATATAAAAGCAAAAACTAAGACCAATGCTATTATTAAAAAAAATGTAAAATTAGACTTATGCCCCTTTTTGATATCGTAACGTGTGTATCTCATTTTTTCATCCCTCCATAATTGTTAAATTGCTTTTTTATAAATATATATTCTATATTTTTATAAATATAACTATGGAAAAATGAAAATAAAATATTATATAAAAACATTCTATTTTAACAAATAAAAAAGCTATGAATTTTAAAATATTATTATCAACCTTTTTAATTCACAACTTTTTAAATTTAAAATAATTTCATATCTTATTAAATTATTTCATATATAATATTTAGCTCTATTTACATGTCTTAACTTTTTCAATACTATTTCATTGCCTTTTATGTTATTATATCCATTTTTTTCATACATCCTGGATATAGAAAAACCATTTTCCTTAAATATATTTATTAAATTTAAATTATTGTTATCAATAACTACATAAAAATCATCTATGCCATATTGCTTAAAAAAATATATTTCTAAATTATGAATTATATTATACCATTCTCTGTTTTCAAGCCTATATCTATCTTTCAAAAAATATAAAATCCAAATTTCATTTGGATTTTTAAATTCAGCCCTTCCCTTTATCAATCCAATCAAATGTGATCTATAGGTTATTTTAATAAAAAATTCACATTCACTTAAATAATATTCTATAAATGTATCTTCTAATTCTTTCTCATTTGTTAGGGGATGGAAATCTAAATTCACTTCATTTTCGTTAGATTTCATCATATAAAAAACATCTTCTATATTTTCTTTCTCTACATTAACTATTTCTATATCATTATATTTTAAATTTATATCTAACATTTTATTCCCCCTTACTTTAATAAAGTTATTCTACAATTTCCTGAAAAAATCCTTTTTATATAATTTTATATTCTAAGTTATCGATTATTATACTTTTTAAATATTTATTAATTTTTATTATAAATTAAACTATTTATTGTAGGTATCTCGCCTATTTAAATCAGAAAATTTATAAATTTAAAAATAAAAATAAAATTTCATCAAATACCTAATTTTATTTTTTTATTCTATGTTATAATATATACGTATTATGTTGGTTTGGGGGTACAAATAATGAATATCTATCAAGTAAATACTTTTACTAACAAAGTTTTTTTAGGAAATTCTATTGGTGTATGTTTATTAAATGAGCCTGTAGAAAATGATTACATGAAAAATGTAGCACTAGAACTTAACTTATCAGAAACCATTTTTTTATGTAAGGGAAATGATGGATATAAAACAAATATCTTTTCACCTAAAGGTGAATTAAGTTTATGTGTGAAATCTATTTTAGCTGCTTCTCATATTTTATGGCAAGAAGGTATTATAGATGAAAAAGAAAATATTAAATTCTATTGTAAAGAAGATATCTTAGAAACAAAATTAAATTCTGATTTTATAGAAATAAAAATTCCTTTGACTCTTGAAAAAAAATTATGTTTACTACATAACTTTTCTAAAACTTTAAATATAGAAGATGATTTAACTATAAATTATTTAGAAAATCTAAAGGAACAAAAAACATATATAAAGGGAAATAATGAATTTAAAATCAGATTAGAAGGTGAAAATATAATTTTATCTGGTTCAGCTATAACAGTTATTGTAGGCGATCTTATAATTTAATTATATTTATTTTAAAAACAAAAAAACTTCATCTAATAAAAAGATGAAGTTTTTTATTATTCCATAGCTATTAAATCTACTTTTATTACATTTTTAGTATTTTTTATTTCCTCAACTAATTCTTTCAGCCCTATGCTCATTTGCGATATATCAAATGTAATACTTACATTTGCAGTATTATTTATAGGTATATCTTGATTTATGGTAAGTATATTCCCCTTATACTCTGCTATTCTATCCAATATTTTAGAAAGGGTTCCTCTTTCATGTCCTATTAATAATCCTATAGTTGCTTTTTGACTCTTTACACCTTCAGATACAGAAAACACAAAGTCCTTATATTTATAATAAGTACTTCTACTAATTCCTACTGTTTTTACACCTTCTGTTATATCTTTTACTTTCCCATTAGCTAAAAGTTCCTTTACCTTAACAACTTTTTCAAAAATATCTGGAAGTATGCTATTGTCTATAATTAAAAATTTATTAGGCATAAAAACTCCTCCCACAATCTTCTCTTAACAAATTAACTTTCATATAATTTATATAATTATAACACATATATTTTTTTTAATAAATAAAGTTCTAATTAATGCATTTATATAATTCTATTTATTTTTATATAATATATAAAAAAGAGAAGTATAAATACTTCTCTTTATATCTTATCGATAATATCCAAAATACCGTAGCTCCAATTTTGACACCTATCTTCCGATAGGTGGGTGTTCTCACAGATGTTTCTATCTCCCTAATGCCATTTATAGGTCTCATAATAAGGTTCATATCCATATCTAAATGTTGAACTCCCGTACTTGTGATGTAGGTTCAAAATATAGAGCCTAGCGTATACCTCAGAATCTTCAATCTTTGTTAATTTATTTTCTATATTCATTATAAACATTAATTTATAATTTTTCAATAGTTTTTTTATATTGATTTAATCTATATAAAAAATTTTTTATACTGTAAATTTATAACTTATCTTATTAACTGCCTAAATTAATACATTTTAAAAATGTTTTATCATTAAATCTATGGTGCAGGTGATGGGACTTGAACCCATACGTCCTTGGACACACGCCCCTCAAACGTGCCTGTCTGCCTATTCCAGCACACCTGCTAAGTTTTCGCATATAAATTTTAATAGAACAAATAATTTATAGTTATATTATAATATTTTTATATTATTGTCAATAAACTTATTAAATTATTATTATTTAACTTTTATATAAAAATCTATAAATATTATATATAACCTTCACCTTTTTCACATACTTATCTGTTTCTTTAAAAGGTATGTAATGAAGGCTTTCACCATCCTTTGAATGCTGTGCATCCTTTAACCACTTTTGAACATTTCCTCGTCCTCCATTATATGCAGCTAAAACTAAATCCATATTTCCATCAAATTCTTCTTTTAAATTATTTAAATACCAGCATCCCATTTTTATATTAGTTTCTGGATCTTTTAAATTGTCAATATTAAAATCTTTTGTGCCCATTTTTTCTGCTACCCATTTTCCTGTCTCTGGAGTTATTTGCATAAGCCCCTGTGCATTTTTTTTAGAAGTAGCATCTTTTTTAAACTTACTTTCAGTTTTTATAACTGCTGCCACAAAATAAGGATCTAATTTATATTCATTTGCATACATGTCTATATAATCTTTATATTTCATAGGGAAAATATATTTTGCTATAGTTGTTATATTTATCAATAAAATAAATGTTAGTATCAAAATCAAAAGTCTTCTTAAAAACTTCACTCTATTTTTGCCCTAATATTAGAGCACTCCCCCCTTCTTTCTCGCTTTAATCATTATTTCCATAAAAATTTTATCTAATTCTCCCGTTGTATTCTCTATATCTCTAGAATTGTCTATTATATAATTTACAAATTTCTTTTTTTCTTCCATAGACATTTGAGAATCTATTCTATTTATAACTTCCGCTGTACTTAATCCATCTCTTTTTTTTACCCTAGATATTTGTACATCCTTATCTACCCAAACTAATATATTTATATCCATATATTTATATAACCCTTGCTCTATTAATGTAGGTGCATCTAATACACAAATTGGTTCTTTATTTTTCTCTAATGCTTTTATTCTTTCAAAGGTTTCTTTTTTTATATAAGGCATTATTATATTCTCATATTTTATTCTTTTATTCTTATTTCTAAATATATAGCTACCAAACTCTTTTCTTTTTAACTCTCCATTATTATCTAAAAATTTTTCACCAAAAATTTCTTTTACCTTCATTAAAATTTCTGGATATAACTTCAATACTTCTCTGCTTATTTTATCTGCATCAATTACTGGTATATTCTTTCTTTTTATCATTTCTGATACAGTACTTTTACCAGCACCAATGCCTCCTGTAAGTCCTATTTTTAAAATACCTTCTGAATAATACATAAAACAACTCCCTATTTCGCCTCATACCAATTATTGCCTATGTTTATATCTACATCTAACCCAACTTTTAATTTTAGAACCTGTTCCATTTCCTTTTTTACTAAGACTTTAATTTGTTCTAATTCTTCTTTATAAACATTTAGTATTAATTCGTCATGTACTTGTAATATTATACTGCTTTTAAAATTTTCTTGTTTTAATTTTCTATGAACATTTACCATAGCTAACTTTATTATATCTGCTGCACTTCCTTGTATTGGGCTATTCATAGCTAATCTTTCACCAGCAGCTTTAACTATCTTATTTGAAGATTTAACCTCTTTTATATATCTTCTTCTATTTAATATAGTACTTACATACCCCTTTTGCATAGCATCTTCTACTATATTTTCTAAATAAAGTTTTACATTAGGATATCTCTCTAAATAAGCATCTATATATTGCTTTGCTTCTTTTCTAGTTATATTTAAATCCTGAGATAAACTAAAATCTCCTATACCATAAACTATACCAAAATTAACTGCTTTAGCATTACTCCTCATAAGAGGTGTTACTTCATCTATTGGAACTTTAAAGACTTCTGATGCAGTTTTAGTGTGAATATCATCATGTTCATTAAAAGCACTTATCATATTTTTATCATTAGATATATGTGCCAACACTCTTAATTCTATTTGTGAATAATCCGCTGAAAGTATTATAGAATTCTCTGTATTTGGAATAAACACCTTTCTTATTTCTCTTCCCATTTCATATTTTATAGGTATGTTTTGAAGATTAGGCTCTGTACTAGATAATCTTCCTGTAGCTGTGACAGTTTGATTAAAATTTGAATGTATTTTCCCATCTTCATCTATAGCAGCTTTTAATCCTTCTATATAAGTAGAGTATATTTTTGTTAACTGTCTATAATAAGTTATCTTATCTATTATTGGATGCTTATCTCTTAATTTATCCAATACCTCTGCATTAGTAGAATATCCTGTCTTAGTTTTCTTTATAACGGGTAAATCTAATTTTTCAAAAAGTATTTTTCCTAACTGTTTAGGAGAATTTATATTAAATTCTTCCTCAGACATTGAATATATTTCTGACTGAGTGCTTTCTATTTCACCTTTAAATTTTTTCTCTAGCTGTAAAAGTATATTTTTATCAACTTTAAATCCTTCTGTTTCCATAGCTGATAACGTCTCTGTAAGAGGTTGTTCTACCTTATATAATAATTCTTCTATATCTTGCTCTTTTATTTTTTCTTCTAGTACCTTGTATAATTCAGGCATTATATTAGCCTCTTTTATTTTTATATCTTCATCTTCTCTATTTATATTTTTAAACAAATATTCTGAAGCCAAACTAGCTATTTCATATTCTTTTCTTACTGGATCTATTAAATATGCAGCTAAATTTATATCAAATCTTATTCCATTAAACTCTATTCCTAGTTTTTTAAGTATAGTCCTTGGATTTTTGGCATCATAGGTTATTTTTTCATTCTCTTTACTTTCAAATAGTTCTTTGCACATTTTTATAAATTCTTCTTTATCATTATTCAACAAAGTTTGAAAGTCTATTTTATAAACTTGATCTTTAAAATTAATATACAATGTGGTTATTTTAGATTTAGAAAATAAAGCTATATCCTCTAATTCAAAATATAAATATAACTTAGTTCCCTTATATTTTATTATATTGTCTTTTAAATCTTTAAATTCTTCTATAGAAACTATATTTTTATAAGAAACTTTTCCTTCTTCGGTTTCTTTTTCATTACTTTTACCTACTTTATTTATTAAAGATTTAAATTCCAATTTTTGAAACATATCTCTAACTTTGTTTATATCATAATCTTCTTTTGATTTTATCTCTTGTAAACTCATTTCTATTGGAACATTACATATAATAGTAGCTAATTTTTTACTAAATATAGCCTGCTCACTATATTCATGTAAATTTTCTTTTAATTTTTTCCCTCTTATATTTTCTATATTTTCAAGTACTGATTCTATACTTTTATATTCCTTTATAAGCTTAAAAGCAGTCTTTTCTCCTATACCAGGCACGCCTGGTATATTATCTGAAGAATCTCCCATTAATCCTTTTACATCTATAAATTCTCTAGGTGTAACACCAAATTCTTCTATCATTCTATTTTTATCATAAATCTCTTTTTCTGTAATACCTTTTTTAGTTATAACTACCTTTACATTATCTGTAGCTAATTGCAAAGCATCTTTATCTCCTGTAACTATGTAAACTTCTATTCCTTTTTCCTCTGCAAAGACAGATAAAGTCCCTATTAAATCGTCTGCTTCAAAACCATCAATTTCAAATATGTTTATAGCTAATGCTGATAAAAGCTCTTTTACTATAGGAAACTGCTGAGCAAGTTCATCTGGCATTTTTTTTCTACCTGCTTTATAATCTTTGTATTCTTCATGTCTAAATGTAGGTGCTTTTCTATCAAAAGCTGCCACTATATAATCAGGCTTTATATCTTCCTTCATTTTTAAAAGCATATTAACAAAACCATATATAGCATTAGTATGAATCCCTTCTGCGGTCATAAGATCAGGTAATGCATAAAAAGCTCTATTTAATAAACTATTGCTATCCAATATTAATAATCTTTCTTTATTCATAAATGAACCTCCAAATTTTACATTTCTCTTATATATTTTTTTAATGTATTAAAATCGTCACAAGGATATGTATTTAGAATCTCCCTTAATATTTCAAAAGCGCATACATTTTCAAGAACTATAGAAGCTGGAACAACTCCACAAACATCAGATCTTTCATATCTGTTTTCTACATTTATCTTTTCCTTTAAATTAATAGTTTGTATTGTTTTCTTTATAGATGGTATTGGCTTCATATAAGCCTTTATAACTATATCTTCACCATTAGATACTCCTGCTTCTATCCCTCCAGCGTTATTACTTTTTCTTTTTATAGAATTTTTATCATAATATATTTCATCATTAAAAGTACTGCCTCTCTTATTTAAATCTAGGCCTTCTCCAAACTCCACTGCCTTTATTCCTTGTACAGACATAATAGAATAACTTAGTAGAGCATCTAATTTTCTATCCCATTGAGTATAGCTTCCTATACCTACTGGCATACCCTTTATGGCTATATAAATACTGCCACCTATAGTATCTCCTTCTTTTTTGCAGTTATCTATTTCATCCATCATGTTTTTTTCTATTTTTTTATTGTAACATCTTAAAGGGCTATCTTCTATTTTTTTATACACACTATTATCATATATATCTACATTATTATCAAATATTTCTCCTATACTCTGAATTTTACTTCTTATATCTACTCCTAATAATTTTAATATATATTTGCATATAGCCCCTACAGCTGTTCTAATAGCAGTTTCTCTAGCTGAAGTTCTTTCTATTACATTTCTTATATCTCCTGTATTGTATTTAATATATCCTACTAAATCTCCATGCCCTGGTCTAGGAACTAAAATTTTATCCTTATCTTCCACCTGTTTATTTATAATTTCTTTCCAATTGCTATAGTCTTTATTATAAATAATTAAAGTTATAGGATTTCCTGTGGTTTTATTTTCTCTAATGCCAGACCATATTTCCACTTTATCCTTTTCTATTGCCATTCTTTTTCCCCTACCATAGCCAGTCTGTCTTCTTTTTAGTTCATCATTTATAAAATCTATATCTATATCTATATTTGACGGTATACCTTCTATTATAGCTGTTAATGCTTTACCATGAGATTCTCCTGCATCTAAAAATCTAAGCATAATATCACTTCTCCTATAATTTAAACTATAGTCTAAACTATAACTATTATAAACTTATAATCTAAACTATAACTATTATACACTAAATTAATGATGTATTTTACTAGTATGTAAAAGATTATTTCAATAATAATTCTAAATAAAAATAATTTTCAAACTTGTACTTAACTTATTTTGTATAAGTATATAAAAAGAACTCATACTTTATTAAGTATGAGTTCTTCAGGCTGTTGATAAACATATTTTGTCAACAGCCTTTTAAATTATACAAAAAGGATTTTCATTATTTATGTAGAATATATATAATATAGGCTAAAGAAATGCCCGGTAGGGCTTCTATGGAGGATGAAAATGCTTACTAACAGTAAAGAAAAACAAAGTAAATTAGAAATAATTTATATAGAAAATTTAGTACCAAGCAATCATATACTTAGAAAAATAAATACATACATAGATTTTTCATTCATAAGGGATTTAACTAAAGATTTATATTGTCCTAATAATGGCAGACCATCAATAGATCCAGTTGTATTATTTAAAATGCTTTTTATAGGATACCTATTCGGTATACGTTCTGAGCGTCAGCTAGTAAAAGAAATAGAAGTTAATGTAGCTTATAGATGGTTTTTAGGCTTTGGACTTACAGATAAAATTCCTAGTCATTCTACTATAAGCCAAAATAGAACAAAACGATTTAATGACACTAATATATATCAAGAAATCTTTGATAATATTGTATTTCAAGCTATTAATAAAAAGCTAGTAGAAGGCAAAATTTTATATACTGATTCTACTCACTTAAAAGCTAACGCTAATAAACATAAATTTACAAAAGAATTGGTTACCAAATCTACAAAGGAATACTTTGATGAATTAGAAAAAGATATTAATGAAGATAGACTAAATCACGGAAAGACACCTCTAAAAAAAAAGAAAAAATAGAAGAAACTAAAGAAATTAAGATTAGTACAACTGATCCTGATAGCGGATATATGATTAGAGATGGAAAACCCAAAGGATTTTTTTACTTAGATCATAGAACTGTTGATGGAAAATATAATGTTATTACAGATGTTCATGTAACTCCTGGAAATATAAATGATGTAGACCCATATGTTGAAAGAATAGAAACTCAAATAAAAAAATTTAATTTTAATACAAAATATATAGTTGCAGATGCTGGTTATTCTACTAATCCTATTTGTAAAAAAATATCAAATAAACAATACCAAGGAGTTTTTTCTTTTCGTTCAGGTCCTCATGTTAAAGGTAAGTATACTAAATATAGATTTCAATATGTTAAAGAATTAGACGGATATGTTTGTATCAATAATTATTTTTTAAAATATAAAACTACTACAAGAGAAGGATATAAAGAATATGTTAGTGATGCGGAGCATTGCGCTCTATGTAAATACAAAAATAAATGCTTAACATCTGATAAAGTAACTAATAGAACTATACGTCGTCATGTTTGGGAAGACTACAAAGATCAGGTTTTCAGATTTACTAAAACAGATAAAGGCAAAAATATTTATAAAAGAAGAAAAGAAACTATTGAGCGTAGCTTTGCAGATTCAAAAAATCTACATGAACTACGCTATGCTCGGTTCCGAGGAATAGAAAAAGTATCTGAGCAATGCTTATTAACAGCAGCTGTTCAGAATATGAAGAAAATAGCCAGAGTGCTATCGCACCTTTTTTTGAATCAATTTGAAAAAAATTCACCTATTATTGTAAAAATAGTTCAGTGCATTGACATGCTACCGCATAATAAATTAAAGCGTTATAAAACCCCATGTATTTGCATGTGGTTGTTGAACAATCTGAGGAGCCTTAATAGGTTCCTATTTATGATATATTAATATATAAAATTCCACTCTTTAACTTTTTCATATTCTAACCATTGGCAATTAATATTTTTATTTTCGGTAATTAATTTTGTACTATCTCCTATTATCACAACTACAGGGAAATTATCAAATAAATCTTTATATTGGCCACTTTTATAATATAATTCTATTTTTTTAAGTTGCTCTTCTATATGTTCATTTTCTACAATTCCAAATATCCATGTATTAGTTTTTAAAAGTACATCAATTTTTAAAATATATTTTCTATTTTTATAGCTAAAATAATATTTATTATCAAATTTAATAAATGGATCTAATCTTTTTTCATAGAAATAAAAATCTGATAACATTAATAATTTTTGTGGACTAGCATTAATTTTTATTGGTTTATAACCTAAAATTTTATATCCTTCTTTATCTAAAGTAAAAACATTTTCTTTGTTAGGAAGCTTATATAAAATTTTAATATAATTATTATCTTTTAGAAATTTTAGACGTGCATAACAATATTTTTTAGAATTGTATAATCTACATATTCTTTTAGTATTTAGGATTTTTACGAAATATAAATCTTTTAAAAATTTCCAATCCCGCTCCGACAAAATCAAAATACATCACCTATCCCTTTTTAGCTATATATAATATATATAAGGGTTTATCACTTTATAATCTTATGCTAAATATTGATTTTAAGCTATTTATAAGCTCTTTTGTATTTTTAAGGTTCTATACTTATTCTATAGGTTAATTAATTTTAAATAATAAAAAATAAGCAGTCTGATTAAGGACTGCTTTAAAATTATTCATTTTATTTTATTTGTATCCACTGAGGATTTATTTTATTAACTAAATACCAACCTTTATATTCTCCATAAACATTTAATTCCCTATTTTCTGGAATAACTCCATTTTTATTATTTTTATTTCCTGTTGGGAAGCTATAACATATTGTTCCTTTCGGAGCAACATATTGTTTTATTGGATTACTTGAAGCAGAAGGTAATTGTGGCATATAACTTATTCTAATATCATTTTTATTTACCCATTGAATGTTTTTTGATACATTAACTAAATAATATCCACTATATTCATCATAAATTGTAACTTCTGCATCCATACCTCTACTTCCTGTAGATTTTTCATTCATATATGGATTGTCTAAAAACAATAATTTATTAGTAATAGATTTTCCCTTTGCTAATATAGGTAATTGAGGCATAGATACTATATTATTTTTATGTATCCATTGATCATTTATTTTATTTACTAAATACCAATCTCCATATTTACCATATATATTTACTTTATAGCCACTATAATTTATTGTTCCATTTTTATTCCCATCTGGTACATCATAAAAACTAGTGCCCGCTTTTATTTCGCAATTTTTTAAAAGTGGTAATGAAGAAGAATTAATTTGTTTTATAAAACCATTTTTAATAAATGAAGGTATTATTCTGCTTGCTGCGTAAAATTCATAAATATTACTTATTTTAACAACATCACCAGTTTGAGATGCATGTATCATTTTCCCATTGCCTATATAGATACCTATATGTCCACGATGTGGACTTATTAAATCACCTGGTTGCAAATCATTTCTTGATACTGGAGTACCTGCTCCAATTTGGTCTACATCAACTCTTGGTAATTCTATACCTGCAGCATTTCTATATACATATTGTACAAACCCTGAACAGTCAAATCCACTTGGTGATGTACCTCCCCACACATATGGAACCCCTTGAAATTGTTTAGCATAGTTTACTATATCTTGCCCAGTTGCTTCAGCTTTAACATTACCTACATTTAGTGCTAAAGCCATAAAAACAGCTAGAAAGATACTTAATATGGTTGTCTTTTTTTTCATGTTGCTTCCTCCTATTTGTCTATTTATTTATATTTTTATCATAATGTCTATATTCCTTACAATTAATTCAATTCCTTCTTTTTTTATCCTGCATTTTTTTACTTTTTATGCACTTTAATATGTCTTTAAATTAAATTTGAATGATTATTTTAAACTTTTATTAATAAATTGCTATTTTTTTAAAATTTTTATCGAAAAAAATAAAAAATGGTAGTTATAGCGTAAACCACAACTACCATTTTTAATAATACATCTTATGTTAATGTTCAACATGATACTTTAGTTAATTGGACAAAGACTAGAAAATTTAAATACATCCTATGTTAATGTTCAACCGGTACTAATTGCATTTATGCCACACTTCATAAAGAATTTAAATACATCCTATGTTAATGTTCAACCATAGTAAAATAGCCATTCCTTATCTAAAAAAATAACATAGAACCATTGATTTTACAAGGTTCTAAAGAAAATTTTCCAACCGATTGTGATATTTTGAAATCTATATAAAAAAACTACCTTAAGCCTTTGTATATCAATAGTTAAGATAGGTTTTAAAATTAAAGTAGGTTGGAAAAATAAAAGGCACTTTCATTATATAAATATTCTTAAATATGTGTAATAATAAAAAATATTACTACGACATAATCCGTAATATTGTTTTTAATTGAACTATCATAAAAAGTTTCTATACAAAATAATTTTTTGTTAATATTATGAAAAAAATTAATATTTTTATAATAAATTTGACCCAAACTAAATTTTCCTTTAATTTTATAATAAATTAACAAAAATATAACTTTAATATTTTATTTTCATTAATTTATTTAAATCGAAATAATATGGTATAACCGTAATAATATTACTTGTCAATAGATTAATATATCATCTAAGGAGGAGTAATATGAAAACTAAACTAATTTGTGGATTAGTAGCATTAGAATTAGTGTGTAGCAATACTGCTAGCGTTTTCGCTGCTGATTCAGTAAAAAACACTGAGAATGATAATAAAACTGTTAGCTCTACCAACTTTACTAATGAAGATGGATACACCACAGAACATACTACTAATCCAAAAGATTTTCCAAGCGGAATTACAGAAAAGGATCGGAAAGCACATGAATATTTTCAACAGAGAGAAGCAGAACTTAAGTTAATAAATTCAGATTCTAGGTCGTTAGCTAGAGCACTAGGTGGTTCTAAGTATTTAAAATACGACAAAAGATATTCTCCAGAAAAACAAAAACATGGTAATTGGTGTGGCCCAGCGGCAGCATTAAATGCAATTGATACTCGCTCGTATCATTCTACGGGGAAAAATACTAGTCTTACTCAAGATATACTAGCAAATGAAGTACACTTTAAGGTTGCAGATTTTATTGATCAAACATCTTTTGATTCAAAATGGCCAGCGATTCTAAATAAGTATGCTCCGGGTAATAATTATCAGTTAAAACGGGAACCTAGCTATTCGGCTTCACAATGGGAAGATGTTCTTATGCAATCTATAGTTAGTACTATAGACAAAGGATTTCCTGTAATTGTTGATACAAAACAGGCGGCAAATACTGCATTTTTAACTCCAGCTTATAGAAACCGATATAATTCAAATGGTAATAAACCTATATATCATTATATAACGGTAATAGGATATATGTCGCATAACAATGGACAATATTTTATAAACTTTATGGATTCAGCAGGTTTTAACCATGGTGTATATACAGTTTCACTACGACAACTAGCAAAAGCTTCATACCCTTATGGAATAGTGTACTAAGATTATAGTGCATATATTTAGAATATAACTTTTAATAAAATACTAAAGTATATTTTTTATTTTAAACTAATTAATAAAAACAAAATGTGGTCCTTGGTCCATAGAATAAACCTTTAGACCACCTCTTTTATCTCTACTTTAGATTTCTAAATAAGACTTTCCATGTTTCTTTTCCTGCAATACCATCTACGGAAAGATTACAATCTTTTTGTAGTGCTTTTATTGATGTTTCAGTACCATTTCCAAAGACACCATCTGCTCCATAAGAACCAACTGGATAACCTATATTGATAATCATTTGTTGTATTATTTTAGTTATTCCACCTCTAGCTCCTTTTTTAAATATTGGTGCTGCATTTAATGTTGCCTCTCCTGCAATACCATCTACTTTTATACTTCCGAATCCTTGTCCTATTATTTCTTGTTGTAAAGAATTTATTAAAAAATGTTTACCATATATGGTTGAACCAGAACTAGGGTTACTTGGAGTTGAAGGTTTGCTACTTGATTCCCTACCACTTACAGTTTTATTACATATAGCACTAGCTATAAGATTTGCTATTTTATTAATTCCTGCATTATCCCATATATCACAATCATGTTTATTATCCCAAAACAGGACTTCAATTAAACATGTTTGCCCTTTAACTGCTCTAGTATCATGATACCCTGTATTATGTTTTACGCCTCTATTTTGTAAGCCTAAACTAGCTAAATTAGAACATACTCTAGTTCCTATTGCATTAGCTATACTACTATTTGAACTATAAGTCCAACATTCTACACCATTGCCTTGCCCATTTGAAGCATTCATATGCAATGGAATATACAGATCACAATTATTAGCATTACATTTACTTGTACCTTCGTTTAACTCTCCATTTACACTATTGGCATTACTATTGCAATCAATTACTGTATGCCCTTGAGCTTCTAACAATGGTTTAACTTTATAATACAATTCCCTTACACAACTTTGTTCATCTAAAATACTAAATTTATCTGTAAGTGTAGAAATAATATCCTGATACTTTCCTTCACGCTTTGAGTTTTCTTTTAAAACATAAAAAAGGAGATAAGCAAAAAATATTGCAAACACTCCTTGACTAGCTACTAATTTAATTATTTCATTTTCCATTTCACACCTCTTTTATTAAAAATAAAAAAAGAACCTGTTTAACACAAGTTCTTGCTTGATAGTATAATTAAAGTATTGTTTTATATTTAGGATTAGGTATTTTTAAAGTCCAGAAAATATTGTTTTCTTTATGTGGGAAAAAGTCTTTATAATTTATTTTTATACAGTTATTTTCCAAATTTCCTTCATATTCTTTTAAGTCCACTTTAATTTTAACTTTTTTATCTTCTCTTTCTCCCATTCTATTTGCCATTTTAAAGCTATCATCTTTAACATAAAACAAATCAAGTTGAATAGGGAATTCCAAAGATTTAATATTAAATTTGTTTAAATCAACAGATATAATTCCTTGTGAAAACCAATTATGTTTATCATCACAAACGCTATAAATTTTATTTAAAATACCTTGATAATATAATGTAGGTGGATTTTTGTCGATCATTTTTATTAACTCTGTATCCACCCTTTTATTTACTAGATATTTGACAAGCAAAAATATTGCTCCACTTACAAGTGCAACCACCAATGCTAACATTGCAACAAATAATTGCATGTTTGAATTTATATTGTTTTGAATAGTATTAATTAGTTTTTCTAAGTAATCAATTCTTTGAAGTACTTCTTTCATTTGTTCTTCCATTTATAACACATCCTTCCGAATTATGTATTAAACAAAATAACAAAAAATCCTTTTATTATTTTCTTTTTTCTAGATACAAAATAAATCCCCAAAATAAAATAGTATGAATTATCATTGTTACAGGGAATATCTTGATACTAATATTAAACGAAGATACTAGAGGTAACAATATACTCAAGTACAATAATGGACTTACTATAAAATTAATTATGCACATGATACTTCCATCTATTTTTTTCACATTTCCACCTCATTTTAAGCAATAAAAAAAGACTATCTATAGTCTTAACTTATGCTTACTTTATATTCAATTATGTGTCACAATTTTTATCTATTGCGTCTTAATCATATCTTCTTTTTCTTCTACAGTTATCCATTTAGCTGTTACGAATATATCTAAATCTTCTTCCACATATAATCCCATTAAAAAATATTCTTTAATATAACTAAGCATTTGCATTACCTCCTAATTGTGCTATTTTTAATAATAAATCTGCATTTAATTTCTTTTGATTATCTAATTCTATTTGTATCTCTGCATTATCTTTAAGTAATTTTGCATTTAAAGCTTGTTGTTTTTCTTGTGAAATTTCTTCTTGTATTTTTTCTCTTGTACATATTTCGTAAAACTGCTCCTTAGTTTGTGGATTTATATAATGTACTGCATATTCATTTTCTTTTAACTCAGGTTTTGGTATAATATCATCTACTAATATTCCACCTGTTTTATCTTCAACTATTTCTGGAAAGTTGTGTGTTGCATAAACTCTAGCCTTATTTTCAGATATTTTTTCTATCCATAATAACTTCATAGTTCCACCTTCCTATTTTAAAATTTTATAAAATTGTTTCATTAATCTCCAATATCCATAACTTGTACTAAGTAATAAATTATCATCTTTATCTAATGTTAAACCACAATTATCATTTGCACCGTTTCCTGATAATGTTTTTTCCCAGACTTTTATTCCTTCTTTATTAATTTTTTGTATTATATTACCATTAAAACCTATATAAATATTAATGAATTTAACTTGGTTTTTACTAAACTAGATGTCACTCCTATGGCTAGTGATAGCTTTAGCAGAATATTTAAGGATTTTATAAATAGGAATGATTTTCCTAATATAAGATTCCATGATTTACGACACACTAATGCTAGCTAGTGGTACTAGTATGAAAGTAGCTTCTACTAGATTAGGACATAGCGCTATAAGTATAACAATGGATCTGTATACACATGTCCTCCAAGGATTGGAAAAAGAGGCAGCAAAAAATATATGAGATTTAATTTATTAGTTAATATAACTTAATAAGTTTATTTGACTTTAATAATTCTACTGACATTTTACTGACATTTTGAAAATAAAAAAGGCTTTGGAAAACTAATCCAAAGCCTTTTAACTTAGTATTTTCAATGGTGCCGAAGGCGGGAGTCGAACCCGCACGAAGTTTCCCTCGACGGATTTTGAATCCGTTGCGTCTGCCAATTCCACCACTCCGGCAAGAATGATTTAACGTTATAATAATAACATATTAATTACCTTTAGTCAATAAATGAATTAATTTTATTAATATAATAGTTTGGGCTATGGCTCTACAAGAATAAATCCTAATATTGTGTTAACTTTAAATTTACAAAACAGTATATAGTATATTGTATGTAAACTTTTCAATGCGATATTTTCTCGTTTAATCATAAATGTATAATATATTCTTTACAAATTCAAAAGAGATTAGATATATATAATTACATATCTAATCTCTTAAGCTGTTTTTATTAACATGCTTTATATTTTAATTTAAATACTTTAATTATTATTTTAAACTATTTTCGTATGCTTCTACCATTTTCTTTGTCATTCCGCCACCAACATATCCATTTTGTCTTGCTGTTAAGTTTCCTTTATCAACGCTATCATAGTTTGCTATTCCTACTTCATTAGCAACCTCTGTTTTTAAATTATTTAATCCTTGTTTAGCTTCTGGAACTACTAATTTGTTTGAACTCTTTGCCATTTTAATCGGCCTCCTTTTATCTTTAAATATATTACAAACTTAATTAAGTTTGTAATATAAGTTTGTGTTATTTTTTTGATATTACTCTAGTGAATTAAATGAATTTTTTGTATTATTTTCATTTAAATCATATATTTTCAAATCGCTTTCTTTTTTAACAAACTTATTTAATAATTTATATCTATATTTATTCTATAGATTCTCCTCTAAAGTTTTCATATTTAGAAGGTGATTTTTTCTCTCTATTATCCGCATCATATTGTGGTCTATGACCATCTAACTCTTTTGATTTTTTATGCTTTTGCCCTTTGTAACTATTAGAATACACTTAAATCCTCTCCTTTCTATTATAGTTTTTTATTCTAAAATCTTTTTATTCATATTTTTAGTTAAAAAAATTTATACAAATTATAGGATAATTCTCCTCTATTTAATTAAAAATTATTGCAAATTTTCTATAACACTAAAATAAATATGAGTGTACTATGACTAGTGCACCCATAATAAATTTTGAATTTTATCATTAACTATATAAATATCATAATTTTCATATATATTTTTTAATAAAACTTAGTTTTATTATTGCTTTATTCAGTTAATTTTATTGCCCCTTTTGATGAATGCTTTTTCATTTCATCAGCATGTATTTTTTCTGGTTTATCACTTTTTTTCATCCTCTTTGCCTCTTTTTTATCTTCTCTATGCATAATTTAATACACTCCCTTCTATTTTATAGAGTGTACAAATTAAATTTTTATATGCTGTTATTTTTTTATATTATCTTTAACTATAGTTGTGCTAGAAATCAAATCATGCATAAAATTTGATCCTCTAGATATTAAAAATCCTGTAAAAATTATTCCTAAATAGGGTACATTAATATTTATTTCTAATTCTTTTAAAAAATCCATACCTGTAGTTAAACATAATATTTCGCTAAAAATAAGAGCTCCTATTCTATCAATATTTAACTTACCATTCTGCCAAAACATTTTTGTACCTTCCCAAAGTGCTTCTGATATGATAGATAAAACTAAAAATTTCATTATACCCATTTTTATCCCCCCATAAAAATTTATGAGGGGAAACTTATAACTATTACTTTTTATATTATTAATATATAACTCTAATATAATATCCTAAAAAGCTATAATACATTTGATGCTTTATTTACATATAATTAGTTATTTATTTTCTTTTAATCCAAAAACTGCTCTTGCACTTTCTGCTTGAGGATCATGTTTTATATTTTTCTTTTTAAAATTTCCGTCTTCCTTTTTATCATGTTGTGTTCTATTATATTTTTTAGACATAAAAACACTCCTTTCTAATTATAATATCTCACTTATAATATTTTTTATTTATACAAATTTAAATTCTTTTAAAATATCTAGACTTATTTTACATATATCATTTTACTTATTTATTAAATTTATGATATAATTAATAAACAACAAATGCCATTAATATAGGAGTGATTTTATGAAAGAAATAGGTTATATTAAATCAATAAAAGATGGCTACGCTTCTGTTATATTTAAAAGAAAATCTGGTTGTGGAGATAATTGTGCTGGTTGTAAATCTAACTGTGGATCTAAATCTATAACTACAGATGTTAAAGATACACTAGGAGTGTCTATAGGAGATACTGTAGAAATAGATATGGCTACTAAATCATTTTTTACTATGACCTTTTGGACATATACTTTTCCATTAATAATGCTAGTAATTGGTTTGGTTAGTTCTCTTCTAATTTTTAAAAAATTAGGTATAAAACAATATGAATTACTTGCAACAGGAGTTGGACTAGTATTTTTAAGTATTTCTTATTCTATTTTAAGCCATATGGATAAAAAATTTGGAAAAAATCAAAGTTATACTCTTAAAATGACACGAATACTTAATAAGTAATATAAGAAATTACTACTTAGCACATTTTAAAGGTTGATAATTAAAACAATGAATACTTTTATTCAATAGATAGCTATAAAAATAAAGAATACTAATATTTGTACCCTAATATTTAAACTACCGCTCTATGCCAGGTCCTGCAGAGCATACTAAGTAAACGTCCTGTTTACTTCACACTTAAATATTAGTTCACAAATAAAGTATTCTTATTATTTTTTTAATATCTATTTTCTCTAAAAGTATTTATTGTTTTAATACCTTTATAAGATATTATTATAATTTCCACTTGAAAGGAAAGTTTGCAAAATATATAAATGAAACTCCCACCATGTGGTTTAGAAAGCTATTTTTGAACCTGTTTAACCAGGTGGGCATTTCCTTTTTGTTTCATGTCCCTAATAAACTAAAGTTTATTAGGTATCAATTCCGCAAAAAAAGTTCAATTCCCTTTTAATATGTGTTGGCTCAACATAAACTTTCTTTACAAACACAGTAGGAGCAATTTATTTATATATATTTTTCTCTTCTTTAAATATATTATACTACAAAATATAATGTATTTTTATATTTTCCATAAATAAAATATTATCATTTTGTTAATCTTCTTTTTCTATTTTTTGTATTCCTAATTCTTCTAATTGGTTTTCATCAACTACATTTGGTGCTTCTGTTAATGGACAGAATGCATTTTGATTCTTAGGGAATGTTATTACATCCTTAATATTATCTGTTCCTGCTAAGAACATTATCATTCTATCAAGACCATATGCTAATCCGCCATGTGGTGGTGGTCCAAATTTAAATGCTTCAAGTAAGAATCCAAATCTCTCCCAAGCTTTTTCTTTTGTAAATCCTAATACACTAAACATTTTTTCTTGAAGTTTAGAATCATGTATTCTAATACTTCCTCCACCTAGCTCTTCTCCATTTAAGACTATGTCATAAGCTTTTGCTCTTACTTTTCCTGGATCCTTCTCTAATAGATCTATATCATCATCCATTATAGCTGTAAATGGATGATGCTCTGCTTGGTATCTTCCTTCTTCTTCATTATAAGCTAATAGTGGAAATTCAGTTATCCATACAAATCTAAACTCATTTTTATCTATAATATCTAATTCTTTTGCTAAATGTAATCTTAATGCACCTAAGCTTTCAAATACTACATTGTCTTTGTCTGCTACTATTAATATTAAATCCCCCACTTTAGCATCCATTTTTTCTAGTATAGCCTTCATTTCCTCTTCTGTTAAGAATTTTGCTATTGGGGATTTTATCTCATCTTCTTTGTAAGCTATCCAAGCTAATCCTTTTGCCTTATAAGTCTTAACAAAGTCTTGTAATTTATCTATTTGTTTTCTTCCCATAGTAGCACAATTTTCTGCTTTTATTGCTCTTACAGAACCACATGCTTCTATAGCACCTTTGAATACTTTAAATTCTGAATTTTTAACAGCCTCTGTTAAATCATTTATTTCTATTCCAAATCTTAAATCCGGCTTATCTGAACCGTATTTTTCCATGGCTATTTTATATGGCATTCTTTCTATTGGAAGTTTTACATCTATTCCTGCAACTTCTTTAAATACTTTAGCTAATAATCTTTCATTTAATTCTATTACATCATCTTCTTCTACAAAAGATAATTCCATATCTATTTGTGTAAATTCTGGTTGTCTATTAGCTCTTAAATCTTCATCTCTAAAACATTTTGTTATCTGGAAATATTTATCATATCCTGATACCATTAAAAGCTGCTTAAATATTTGTGGTGATTGTGGTAATGCATAAAACATTCCTTTATAGTTTCTACTTGGAACCAAATAGTCACGAGCTCCTTCTGGAGTACTTTTTGTAAGTATTGGTGTTTCCATCTCTAAAAAACCATTTTCATCTAAGAAATCTCTAACAACTTTACATGCCTTATGTCTTATCATAAATATTTTTTGCATATCTGGTCTTCTTAAATCAAGATATCTATATTTTAATCTTACATTTTCAGACGCATCTAAACCTTCCTTTATGTAGATAGGAGGTGTTTCTGATTCAGATAATATTTTTATATCTTCTCCTTTTAATTCCACAGCTCCAGTTTCCATATCATTGTTTGGTGATTGTCTTTTAACTATTTCGCCGGTTACAGCTATACAATATTCTGATTTTACGTTATCTGATTTTTCGAAGGCTTCTTTATTTATTTCTTCTCCAAAAACTATTTGCATAATTCCTGTTCTATCTCTTAAATCTACAAAGATTAGACCTCCTAAATTTCTTTTTCTTTGAACCCATCCCATAACTGTGACTTTTTGACCTATATTGTTTTCTCTAGGCTGGCCACACATTATTGTTCTCTTAAGTCCTTTTAATGCTTCTCCCATTTTTATTCCTCCAAATATAGATTTGTTATTTTATCCAATGACTACTGGCTCTAATACTCCATAGGAGTAAAGAGCTGGTACGCCCCTAGATAAGGATTTCTAAGCTTTAGAGGGAGTAAAAACCACCCTAAAGCCAAGGAATCTGTTTATTTTGTCTATTTAAATACTTTAATTAATGTATCTATATCTTTTATATTAATTGCTATTTGCTCTCCATCTTCCATTCTTTTAATTGTTGCTTTGCCAGTATTTAATTCTTCTTCACCTAATATCATAGAATATTTAGCGCCTATTTTATTTGCATACTTCATTTGAGCTTTAACACTTTTACTCATATGATCTATCTCACATTTTACATGTCTATTTCTCAATTCTTTTGATAATTTTACAGCCTCTAATTTAGCTTTGTCTCCCATATTCCCTAAATATAAATCAATATATGCTTCTTCAGGAATTTCTATTGACTTTTCTTGCAATGTTAAAAGTAATCTTTCTATTCCCATACCAAAACCTACTGCTGGCATAGAAGGGCCACCTATTTCTTCTATAAGATAATCATATCTTCCTCCAGCGCATATAGTAATATCACTTGTTATAAATTCAAACACTGTTTTACTATAATAATCTAATCCTCTAACTATAAATGGATCTACTTTATATTTTATATCTAATGCATCCAAATAACTTTTTAGTGATTCAAAATGATCCTTACATTCGTCACATATATAATCTAATATAATTGGTGCATCCTTTACTATTTCTTTGCAAGTGTCAACTTTACAATCTAATATTCTAAGTGGATTTTTATCAAATCTAGTTTTACAAGTTGAACATAGTTTATCATAATTTTTAGATAAATATTTCTTTAGTGCTTCATTATAAATTTTTCTACATTTAGGACATCCTATACTATTTATATTTAATTCTACACCCTCTATACCTAATTCTTTATATATTCTAACTGGTATACTTATAACTTCTGCATCCACAGAGGCATCCTTTGCTCCAAAAACTTCTATTCCGAATTGATGATGTTGTCTAAGTCTTCCTTTTTGAACATTTTCATATCTCATAACAGGTGTAAAATAATACATCTTTGTAGGTTGAGTTTCATTGAATAATCTTCCTTCAACAAAAGCTCTTACTGCTGGTGATGTTCCTTCTGGTTTTAAAGTTATACTTCTACCAGCTTTGTCTTCAAAAGTGTACATTTCTTTTTGAACTACATCTGTAGTTTCTCCTACTCCCCTTTGAAATAATTCTGTATATTCAAAAACTGGAGTTCTTATTTCTCTACATCCAAAATCCGCTACTATATTTCTGAATTTATCTTCTAAATATTGCCACTTATATGATTCTGTAGGCAATAAATCCTTTGTACCTTTTGGCGCTTGCAATGACATTAATATTCCTCCTAACCATTATAAATATAAAGTATCTAATATCCTTTTCTTTCTCTGCACCATTTCTTCCACTCTTTTTGTATATTCTATTACATCTTTAACATTTGCTGCTCTCTCAATTCTATTTTCATCCATAAATATTATTTTAGATACGGCATCTGCTCCTAATGCTATTATGGTTTGTCTTTCTTCTATCATCTGTATATTATATATACCTATCTTATCTTTCTTTGAATATCCTACGTTCTCCATATTCCCTAACATGTTCTTTTGTCTATACATATAGTAAGGATTTATGCCTAAGTCTTTAGCTAATTTCTCTGTTTCTTCATACATTTTATTTAGTTCTTCTTGTTTAGGAATATTAAATTCCATCTTATTAACTAACTTTTCATGAAGTATAGAACCTCTCTTTATGGACATACCATGAACTGTTATATTATCAGGATTTAATTTTTTAATTTCCTTGCAAGTATTTTTTATTTCTTCTATTCCCTCACCTGGAAGCCCTACTATTAAATCCATGTTTATATTTTTAAATCCTATGTTCTTAGCTAAATAATAAATCCTTTCTATATCTTTTACGGAATGGGTTCTTCCTATATTTTTTAAAGTCATATTGTTCATAGTTTGTGGATTTATACTAATTCGATCTACATCATATTTTTTCATTGACAATAATTTTTCTTCTGTAATGCTATCAGGTCTTCCACATTCAACTGTAAATTCTTCTACATTTTTATTATGTACAAAATTATAATATATTTTATTTAATGTATTTTCAAATTGATCATTATTAATAGAAGTTGGAGTCCCCCCTCCAAAATAAACACATTGGATTTTTAAACCTTTATACTGTATATACTCTGAAAGCATATCCATTTCATAATAAAGAGCCTTTAAATAAGGCTCTACTAAGTTCTTACATTTACCTATTGGATTTGATGTAAAAGAACAATATAAGCATCTAGTTGGACAAAACGGCATGCCTACGTATACACTTACAGTATTTTGGTCCTTATTTACAATAGATTTCTCCATATTAGCAATATCTATACATAATTTAGCCTTATCTGCCCTAGTATTACGATGTTTACTAAACCAATCTATTATTTCTTTTTCTCCCATTCCTTTATTCATTAAATCTAAAGCTATCTTACTTGGCCTTATACCTACTAAAGTACCCCAAGGTAAGTTTTTATTAGTAATTAATTTTAAATACAAAAAAAGAAATTTTTTCACCCATTCCTTCTTAACTAAACTAGAATCTTTATCATATTTTATTATTTCATCTTCTTTTTTTATACGCATTCCTTCATCAGTAATTTCTATCTTCATATCATAATCTTTATCAACAAAAGTAATATCATAAAAATTATAATATATGTTTAATATTTGATATACATCATATCTATACTTCATATCATTCAAATTTACTCTTAGCTTCATACTATGCACTCCAATGCTTTTCAAGGGATAGATATATCTGGTTAAAAAAATGGATTATTATCCTTTTCATATCCTATTGTAGACTGTGGTCCATGGCCTGGTAATACATATATATCTGGATCTAATACAATTATCTTACTTTGAATACTATCTATCAATACATTATGATTTCCTCCAATGAAATCACTTCTTCCAATAGATTCTCTAAACAATGTATCTCCTGTAAATATAACATTATTAACTAAAAAACTCATTCCTCCTGGACTATGTCCTGGAGTTTCTATAGCTTTTATTTTTAAATTTCCTAATTCAAAAATATCTTCTTCTACCAAATACTTATCTGCATTTTTATACTTACCAAAACTCCCAAATATATATTTTGCCTCTTTAATTAAGTCTTCATCTTTTTTACTTATATAAAAAGGTATATTATATTTATCCTTTATGGTTTCAACTCCACCTACGTGATCTATATGTCCGTGAGTTAGTAAAATGAATTGTGGTATTAAATTATTATCTTCTATAATCTTTATTATGTCTTCTGGGTCTCCACCTGGATCTATAATAGCACATTTATCTTGGTCTATTAACAAATAACAATTTGCATTATATATACCAACAGGTATTGTTTTTATATTCATTTAATACACCTCTTTTTAATTTTTCTGCTCTCTTTATTATACAATTAAATTTCTAAAATGTCTTTTTACTATCTAAAAGTATTGTAACTGGTCCATCGTTCTCTATATAAACTTTCATATCCGCTCCAAATTCTCCAGTTGCCACATTTTTTACTTCCTTTTTTATTAATTCTACAAATTTATCATATAATATATAAGCTTCTTCTCCTCCTAAAGCTTCTACAAAACTTGGTCTTCTTCCTTTTCTACAGTCTCCATATAAAGTAAATTGAGAAACAATTATTATATCTCCTTCTATATCTAATAAGGATTTATTTAACTTTTCATTTTCATCTTCAAATATTCTTAAATTTATTATCTTTTCTTTTAAATATTTTATATCATCTTCTGTATCCTCTTTTGATATACCTAAAAGAATATTTAATCCTTTCCCTATACTTCCTATAACTTTTCCATCAACTTCTACTTTAGAAGATAAAACCCTTTGAACTACTGCTCTCAAATATATCCCCCCCCTTTGTTTTTAATTTTTTCATCATCTACTTCTTAGTTCTATATACTTCTAATACACCTTTTAGTTTCCTTATATCTTTCATTACTGATTTTAAATCTTCTATATTATTTATTTTTAATTTTATATTTACAACTACTGAATCATTTTTAATTGGTTTTGCATTCACAGCATAAAGATTTGTCTTACTTCCATTTATAGTTAGCATAATATCTGCTAATAAACCATCTTTATTTTCAGCTATAACTTCTAATTCTGAAATGTATTCTCCACCTTTTGGCTTTCCCCAAGTAACCTCTACTATTTTTGTTGGATCCTCTTCTATTAACTGCTCCATATTTTTACAATCAGTTCTATGTACAGATATTCCTCTACCCTTTGTTATGTATCCTATTATCTCATCTCCTGGGACAGGATTACAACACTTAGCAAATCTAACTAACAAATTGTCCTCACCTTTTACTATTATTCCTGGAGAGCTACTCTTTTTCTTCTTTTGCTTATTTGATTTATTTATTTGATCTCTAACTTCAGTCCAATTAAGTTCTGGTTTGTTCTTCTTTAAATATTGTTCTCTAAATCTTAATACTACTGTTGAAGCAGCTAAAACACCTATACCAACAGCTGCAAACATATCTTCTATGCTGCTCATATTATATCTTTTTAATACAGTTTCTAAGATTTCGCCTTTTGCAAGTTCCCCAAAATTATAACCTTGTTTCTTAGTTTCTTTCTCTAATATGTCTTTACCTTTGTTTATATTTTCTTCTTTATCTTCTTTCTTAAACCATGCTCTTATTTTACTTTTAGCTTGATTGCTCTTTACCATACTAAGCCAGTCTAAATTTGGTCCTTTAGATGTACTAGATGTCAAAACTTCTATTATTTCTCCAGTTTTAAGTTCATAATCTAAAGGTACCATCTTACCATTTACCTTTGCACCTATACACCTATGGCCTATGTCAGTATGTATTTTATAAGCAAAATCTACTGGTGTAGCTTTATTAGGTAAGCTTATAACCTTTCCTTTTGGAGTAAATACAAAAACCTCATCAGAAAATAAATCTATTTTAAAACCTTGCATAAATTCTTCTGGATCTGAAGTTTCTTTTTGCCAATCTAACATTTCTCTAAGCCATGTTAATTTTAAATCCACATTATTAGAATTATCTACTTTCTCCTTATATTTCCAATGGGCTGCTATACCATACTCCGCAGTCTTATGCATTTCATAAGTTCTTATTTGTATCTCAAAAGGTCTACCGCCTACTCCCATAACTGTAGAATGCAATGATTGATACATATTAGGTTTAGGCATTGCTATATAGTCTTTAAATCTTCCTGGTATAGGCTTATAAACAGTATGTGCTATTCCTAAAGCCCCATAACAATCCTTCACTGTATCTACTAATATTCTAACTGCTGTTAAATCAAATATTTGATCTAAATTTTTATTCTTGTTTTGCATTTTTTTATATATACTATAAAAATGCTTTGGTCTCCCATCTATTTCTGATTCAATGCCTGCTTTTTTTAAATTTTGTTGTAAATTTGAAACTATTTCTTTTATATGCTCTTCTCTTTCTGCTCTTTTTTCTGCAATCTTACGTACCAAAAAATAGTATTCGTTTGGATTTATATATCTAAAAGATAAGTCCTCTAATTCCCATTTTATTTTAGATATTCCTAATCTATGAGCTAATGGCGCATAAATATCTAAAGTTTCCTTTGATTTTTCTTTCTGCTTTTCCACAGGCATAAATCTTAATGTTCTCATATTATGTAATCTATCTGCTAACTTTATAAGTATAACCCTTATATCCTTTGTCATTGCTAATAACATTTTTCTTACATTATCAGCCTGTTGTTCCTCTTTTGTTTTATATTCAATTTTACCTAATTTAGTAACTCCATTTACTAAATCAGCTACTTCATTTCCAAATTCCTTAACCACATCTTCATATGTATATTGAGTATCTTCAACAACATCATGCATAAGCCCTGCTATCATGGTGTTAACATCCATACCCATTTCAAATAATATTATAGCCACCTCTTCTGGATGGGTTATATAAGGTTCCCCAGATATTCTCTTTTGTTCCTTGTGGGCATTGCAAGCAAAATTATATGCTTTTTTGATAAACTCTATTTCTTTTTCAGTAAAACTATCTCTTATTTTTATCATTAAATCTTCTAGCATACCCTAATTACTCCTCAAAATCAAAGGCTGGTTTATAAAACCAGCCAATATTTTTTATTTCTATTATATTATATTTTTTTTAAAGTTTCAAACTTTTAAGTAAAGAATATCTTACATATGCTATTTATATATTATATTGCACTAAAGAATTAATATCATAACCTTCTAGTTTATCTTTTCCATTTAAATCTGTAAGCTCTATTACAAAGCTTGCATTAACAACTTCTCCGCCTAAATCCTCTACTAATTTTACTACTGAAGCAATAGTCCCTCCTGTTGCAAGAAGATCATCTACTATAGCCACTTTATCACCTTTTTTTATAGCATCTTTATGTATCTGAAGTTCGTCTTGACCATATTCTAAATCATATTTAACACTAATAGTTTCATATGGCAATTTACCTTTTTTTCTTACTGGTACAAAACCAATCCCTAATTTATAGGCTAAAGGGGTTCCAAATAAAAATCCTCTGGCTTCCGGTCCTACTATCTTATCTATTTTCTTCTCTTTTAAATGTTCTGCTAATTTATCAATAGTGTAATTTAACACTTCTCCATCTTGAAGTATTGTAGTTACATCTTTAAAGCTTATGCCTTCTTTTGGGAAATTTTCAATTACCCTTATATGTTCTTTTAAATTCACTTTTCTTCCCCCTAAATTCATACGAACAATTTATTTTTATATTTCAAATTTACACACAGATTATTATATATTAAAGAACCTACTGTATTCAAGTAATTATATGAAATTTCATTCTTTATTATGTACATTAACATCTATTTCATTTTTTAAATACTTTGCTATTTGATTGGCTCTATCCTCATTAGTTGTAGTAAATAACTCTACTAATATTCTTGCATTATTAATTTTATTAGTAGGTTCTGTAACTTTAGATAATTTTTCTGTTAATTTTTTAAGATCATACAAATTAATTTCATCATTTTGGATTTTTTCAATATGTAGAAGGGCTTTCAATCCATGATTATTTGTATTCTGAAGAGATTCTAGCCCCTCTTTAACTATATATAAGTTTTCTTCTTTTATAGAATTTGTATTCGATATGGTTCCCAACATAACTAAATCTAAATATTTATATGTAAATTTCATTTTGTAATAAACAGAAAGTGCTTCCACTAATTTATATGCTATACCTGAAGCTGATAAATGTTTAAATGGATATGAACATGAATTTTCATTTGGACATATAACTGTTGATTTAGGCTTTTCTTTTAAACATCTATGCCAATCTGTAACTATTATATCCATTCCAAGCCTTTTGCATAATTCTACTTCTGAACTAGAGTTTATACCACATCCTACCGTTATAATCAAATCTGCTCCTAAAAACTTTATATGATTTTCTATATATGTAGAATTTATATTATGCTTTTCATCTAAACAATCTGGTATAAAATATTCCACATCTGCATTTAAAAATTTTAAAACTAATAACAATAATGATATAGCAGCTATACCATCAAAATCATAATATCCATAAAGAACTATTTTTTCTCTATGATTAACAGCCTTAACTATTCTTTTTAAGGCTCTATCCATTCCATTTAGCAAAAAAGGATTATTAACTTTTGGATTTTTATACCATTGCAAATTATCAACCAATTTCTCCATTCATATATCCTCCAATTTTATAGAAAACATATATATTATAATTTATATTATGATTTTTGACAAATATTTTAGAAGTTTATTCAATATTATTATATAAAGATGAGTATGTATTAATATATAAACATTCATTTTACTCTCATTTACAATATATTTTAACTTTATAAACTTATATTTACTAAAAATTAGAAAATCCAAGCTTTAAGCTTGGATCTTTATAAAAATATACTTATTATGCTGACTTCTTACCTAATTTAGATTTTTTTAATAAATTCCAAATAGGACTAGCTATAAATATAGAAGAATAGCATCCTGATATTATACCAACTATTAGAGGAAATGCAAAATCCCTAATAGAAGGAACAAATACATACACTGCAACTATTGTAAATAAAGTAGTTAATACTGTATTTATGGATCTTGTCATAGTTTCAGTTATAGATATATTAGCTATTTCTGCTATAGGTTTTCTCCTCATTTTCTTCTGATTTTCTCTTATTCTATCAAATATGACAATCGTATCATTTATGGAGTAACCTACTATAGTAAGTATTGCTGCTATAAAACTTGAGCTCACAGGTAGTTTAAATATAGCATATATTGAAATAGTTATTAGTATATCATGAACTAATCCAAGTATAGCTGCAACAGCAAATTTGAATTCAAATCTTATTCCAACATATATAAGCATTGCTATATTAGCTATTATAAGAGCTAACAAAGCCTTTCTTTTTAATTCTTTTCCCACAGATGGTCCTATTCTTTGTTGAGAAACTAAATCTTTATCTTTTAAATTATATTTAGACTTCACATCACTAAATAATTTATTGATTTCCTCATCTGTTAAAGAATTACTTCTTATTTCTATTTGGGTATTGTTTACTTTATTGGTTACAGAATCTGAAGTATGCTTTTTTACTATTTGATCTACTTCTTCTTTTTTGAAATCTTTTCCTATATTTATTTGTACAACAGTACCGCCTTTAAAATCTATTCCATAATTTAGTCCATCTTTCATAAGAAAAAACATTCCTATTAGTATAATTATTAAGGAAATAGAAAACCAAACTTTTGTTTTTTCTATTATCTTTAGCATACTATTCTTCCCCCCTTTTAACTCTAAAGCAAGCTAAACTATTAAGAATACCTATATCATAACCTAGCTTTAACAGTAATCTAGTAACAATTATAGCTGTAAACATACTTAAAATTATGCCTATCATAAGAGTTAAAGCAAATCCTTTAACTGCACCAGAGCCTAAGTTATATAAAACTATTCCTGCTATTATTGTAGTTATATTAGAGTCCAAAATAGAAGAAAGTGCTCTATGATATCCTGATTCTAAAGCGGATTTTATTGATTTTCCTGTTTTAAGTTCTTCTCGAATTCTTTCAAATATAAGTACATTAGCATCTACTGCCATACCTATTGTTAATAACAACCCGGCTATACCTGATAATGTTAATGTAGCTTTTATAGCTGAGAATGTAACTAAAACTAATACTATGTATAAAACCAAAGCTATATCTGCTAATAAGCCTGGTACTCTATAGTATAAAATCATAAATAAAAATACAATTCCTACGCCCACAACTCCTGCCTTTACACTTAAATCTAATGCATTGGCACCTAATGTAGCTCCTACTGTTCTAACCTCTACAGGCTTAACAGCTACAGGTAAAGCTCCTGATTTTATTATATTAGCTTGTCTTTTAGCTTCTTCTATACTTTTACTTCCTGTTATTACAGCCTTTCCATTAGTTATATGTGCTTGAACTACTGGCTTTGTCAATTCTTCTTCATCCATATATATAGCTATAGGTTGGCCTATGAATTTTTTAGTAGCATTTGCAAATTTTTTAGCTCCTGATTCATTTAGATCTAATCCAACAGTAGGTGAATTGTCTTCTTGATTTATGTAAGCTGTTGCATCTTTTACATCTTTTCCTGTAAGTATTACACTCTTATCTGGTCCTATAAATTTTAATTCTCCTGTTTTACCTACACTATCAATAACTTCCTTAGCATCATATTTACCTGGTATTTCTATTCTTATTCTTTTTTTACCTTCTCTTGTTACTGTAGTTTCACTAACACCCATCTTATTAACTCTCATAGATATAAGCTCTATAGTTCTATCTACAGTTTTTTCATCTACCTTATCTGCTTGAATTTCTTCTAGCATTGATACTCCACCTTGAAGATCCAATCCTTTATTGATACTCTCTCCAAATGATTTGAATCTATAATTTCCTACTTTCAAACCATAAGATCCTGCATAAGCAAATATAGCTATTACCACAATTAATAATGTAAATATTATTACGCTTTTTCTCTTGTTACTTTTACACCTATTGTAACTCATACTTATCCCCCTCTTATATATACTTTATTATAAGAATAAGAACATAATTTATTATGTTTGTTTTATAATAAATTATGTACTAAATTTCTTTTATTAATCATTCATTGTATTAGATTTTAAAGTTATTGCACACTCTATTCTCTTTTTTTGCATAGTACATCCTAAACTATAAGGTATATTCATATCTTTATTAAAGTTATAGTTATTCGCTTGACAACCTCCACTACAGTAAAATCTTGCCCAACATTCCTTACATTCTGGTTTATTGTATATATGAGCTTTTTTAAAGTCCTTTGCTATATCTTCTTTTACTTTAAAGTCATTCATTATATTTCCCATTTTAAAGTCTTCATTTCCTACAAATTGATGACATGGGTAAACATCTCCTGATGGAGCTATAGCCACATACTCATGACCTGCTCCACAACCAGATATTCTTTTATAAACACAAGGCCCTCCTTGAAGATCTATGTTAAAGTGATAAAACTTAAATTCTTTACCTTCTTTATGTCTTTTTATCATTTCTTCTACTAATTTATCATATTGTTCAAATATTTTTGGTAAATCTTTTTCTCTTAAGGATAAAGGATGATTTTCTGGAAGAACTACTGGTTCTATAGATATTTCATCAAAGTCATTATTAGCCATATGCATTACGTCTTGAAAAAAATCTAAATTTTCTCTTGTAAATGTACCCCTAGCATAATATTGTTTTGTTTTATCTCTCATCTCTACCATCTCTTTAATCTTAGGTAATATAGAGTCATAAGAACCACTGCCATCTACTCTAACTCTAACATTATCATTTATTTCTTTTCTTCCATCTATGCTTAATACTATATTCCCCATATTTTTATCCAAATATTCCATTATTTCCTTGTTTAATAGAGTACCATTAGTAGTCATAGTAAATCTTATGGTTTTATTATATTTTTCTTCTTGTTCTTTAGCATATTCTACTATTTCCTTTATAGTAGAAAAAGCCATTAATGGTTCTCCTCCAAATAAATCTACCTCTATATTTTTTCTTGGTCCAGATTTCTCTATAACAAAATCTATAGCTTTTTTACCAATCCCTGGAGACATTAATTCTCTCTTTCCTTTATATTCTCCTTCATCTGCAAAACAATATTTACATCTTAAATTACAATCATGGGCTATATTTAAGCATAACGCCTTTATAAAATTCTCACTTTTTTCATGGGTATAAGCTATATTTTCATACTTATCTTTAGAATATAGCATGTCCTCTTTTATAAGACTTTCTATTTCTTCATAAACCTCTTCTATTTCCTCTTTTCTATATTTCCCTTTATATTCATGCATAAGATCTTCTTTAGCTTTTAAACCTTCATCATCTAATAAATCATATACTATATCATCTACTATATGCACTGCTCCTGAATTTACGTCTATAACATATTTTTGTCCCATTTGGGTGAACTTATGAATATCAGCCAATTAAATTTCCTCCTTATTAACCTATATACTTTGCTTTTATAATTCTACAAATATTTTGAAAATATAGGACTTATTATTTATTAAAACATTTATATTATACATTTATTTTTAGTAAATATAAAGCAGTAACTTTAAAGTTACTGCTTTTAGCTTATATTAGTTTTCACAAGCTAAGTTCGCTACTGTGCAAGAAGTTTTACATGCTGATTGGCAAGAATTTGCACATTCTTTGCAGCCTGGTTTTTGTAAGCTGTTTTTTATATTAGCTTTGTTTATAGTTTTTATATGTTTCATTAAGTATTCCTCCAATCTACCTACTTACTTTCCGTTTGATTATATCATAATTTATGGATAAAATAAAGTTTGCATTAACTCTAAATGTTAATACCTAGCATACCTGAAAGCATTCCCAAAATTAATGCTAAAAGTATTCTTATAAATCTATCAGTTCCAAAAGTTAATGTATTACCAGAAACTATAGATATGATGTATATAATAACCATGTATATAATAGATATTACTAATCCTATTAACCATCCTTTTTTATTTATTTTTCTAACAGAATATATAGTTCCATACATTATACTTAAAATTGTAATTAAAAGATATATAATTGAAGATATCTTTTCGCTTACATCTGTAAAAGTTAATACTACTGCAAATAGTAAAAGCATAATTACAGTAAGTATAACAGCCCTTAATATACCTTGTACAATAAAATCAGTATTTTTTTTATTCAACATAAAACACCCCCTCATATTTACTATTTATGTATTAAGGGAGTGTTTTATGATAATTTATTTATCCTCTTTTACTGATTTTTCTTCTTTGTTATCTGTATTATCTTTTTTATTTGTATCTTCTCTCTTTTTAGTTATATCTAATATTCCACTTTTGCTAATTTGTACCTTAACTCTGTCTGGTCCTGTTTGTATAATTACATAGTCTTCTTTTATGCTGACTATTTTTCCTATTATTCCACCTCTTGTTATTATCTCATCATTTGCAGAGATAGAATTTAACATTTCATTATATTTTTTCTTTCTTTTCTTTTCTGGCATAAATACCATTACATAGAATAGTCCAAGCATCACTATTAAGAATATACTATTTAATCCTAGACCTTGTTGCATGTTTATCCCTCCTATTTTTTTATGAACTATAATTTATTTTACTACTTTTCACCTTAAATTTGAAAACTTTTTTTATTATTAATTGATAATTTACAATCAACATACATATTTGTATTATATTGTATCACAAAATAAAATTTATTATAAGATTAAAAAACAAAAACTATTTCTAATTTTAAGCTCTTCCAGCCCATTCTTTAAGTTTTCTTTCTTTATATTCTTTAAAATAATCTCCATCTATTGCATCTCTTATTTCCTGCATTAAATTATTATAAAAATACAAATTATGTAAAACACATAACCTCATAGCTAGCATTTCCTTAGCTTTAAATAAATGCCTTATATAAGATCTTGTATAATGCTTACAAGCTGGACACTGGCATCCTTCATCAATAGGTCTATCATCTAATTCAAATTTTGCATTTAATAAATTTATTTTACCTTCCTTTGTAAAGACATGTGCATGTCTTCCATTTCTTGCAGGAAGAACACAATCAAAGAAATCTACACCTCTATCTACAGCCTCTAATATATTACTTGGCATTCCAACTCCCATAAGATATATAGGTTTATCTTCTGGTAAGTGTGGAACTACTGCATCTATTACTCTATACATATCTTCATGACTTTCTCCAACAGCCAATCCTCCAATAGCGTACCCGTCTAAATCCATTTTAGTTATAGTTTTAGCATGTTCTATTCTTATATCTTCATAAGTTCCACCTTGATTTATACCAAATAGCATTTGCTTTTTATTTATAGTATCTGGCAATGAGTTTAATCTATTCATTTCATCTTTACATCTATGTAGCCATCTAGTTGTTCTTTCTACTGATTTTTCTACATACTCTCTTGGTGCTGGATTTTCTACACACTCATCAAAAGCCATAGCTATAGTTGAAGCTAAATTACTTTGTATTTTCATGCTTTCTTCCGGTCCCATAAATATTTTTCTACCATCTATATGAGAATTAAAATAAACTCCTTCTTCATGTATTTTCCTAATATTTGACAATGAAAAAACTTGGAATCCACCTGAATCTGTAAGTATTGGTCTATCCCAATTCATAAACTTATGTAGTCCGCCCATTTTTTTAACAACTTCATCTCCTGGTCTTAAATGAAGATGATATGTATTAGATAATTCAACTTGACATCCTATTTCTTTTAAATCCATAGATGATACAGCACCTTTTATAGCCGCAAGTGTTCCTACATTCATAAATACAGGGGTTTGTATCACTCCATGAGGAGTTGTAAATTCTCCCCGCCTTGCCTTTCCTGACTTTTTTAACAATTTGTACATGCTTACACCTCTTTTTCTTTAGGAATTAAGTTTCTATATAATATTACTTAATAAACATAGCATCTCCAAAAGAGAAAAATCTATATTCCTTTTCTACTGCAGTATTATATGCATTCATTATCTTATCTCTTCCTGCTAATGCAGATACTAACATTAATAATGTAGATTGTGGAAGATGGAAATTAGTAATTAAAGCATCTACCACTTTATATTTATATCCCGGATAAATAAATATATCTGTCCATCCAGATTGTTCTCTTACCTTACCTTCTTCATCTCCTATAGTCTCTAATGTTCTACAAGAAGTAGTACCTACTGCTATAACTCTTCCTCCATTTTCTTTTGTAGTATTTATTATTTCAGCAGTTTTCGGATCCATTTTATAATATTCTGAATGCATAACATGATCTTGAATATCTTCTACTTTAACTGGTCTAAAAGTCCCTAAACCTACATGTAAAGTTAAGAAAGCTAATTTAACTCCTTTTTCTTTTATCTTTTCTAAAAGTTCCTCTGTAAAATGTAATCCTGCTGTGGGAGCGGCTGCTGATCCTTGTTCTTTTGAATAAACTGTTTGATACATTTCTTTATCTTCTAGCTTTTCTTTTATGTATGGAGGTAATGGCATCTGTCCTAATTTATCCAATATTTCCTCGAAAATACCTTCATAATAAAATTTTACTATTCTGCTTCCTTCTTCTCCTATTCCTATAACTTCAGCTTTAAGTTCTCCATTACCAAATATAAACTTTGTCCCAATCTGTGCTCTTTTCCCTGGTTTAACTAAAGTTTCCCAAACATCTTTTTCTTTTCTTTTTAAAAGCAAGAACTCCATTTTCCCACCAGTTTCTTCTTTTGCTCCTATAAGCCTTGCAGGTAAGACTCTAGTATCATTTAAAACTAAACAGTCATTTGGATTTAAATAGTCTAAAATATTTTTAAATATTTTATGCTCTATTTCACCTGTTTCTTTATTTAAAACAAGTAATCTAGCTTCATCTCTTTTCTCCATAGGATGTTGTGCTATTAATTCTTCTGGTAAATAAAAATCAAAATCTTTTACTTTCACGTCTTCCACCTCTTAATATAAAATTAAAATTTATTATTTATTAAATATGGATACTTGATTTGTTTTTTCTTCTTTTTTTGTTACTCCAAAATGTTTATATGCTTTTTCTGAGGCTACCCTTCCCCTTGGAGTTCTCATTACAAATCCTTTTTGTATAAGATAAGGTTCATAGACATCCTCTATGGTATCTAATTCTTCCCCTACAAAATAAGCTAAAGTTTCTAACCCTACAGGTCCACCTTTAAAATTAAAAATTATAGCTTCTAAAATTTTATTATCTATTTTATCTAATCCTTCTTTATCAACTTCCAGCAAATCTAAAGCTGCCTTTGTACCCTGTAAATCTATATCACCATCATGCTTAACATCACAATAGTCTCTAACTCTTTTTAAAAGCCTATTGGCAATTCTTGGAGTTCCCCTAGATCTTTTTCCTATTTCAAAAGCAGCTTCTGTGCAAATATTTACATCTAATATAGTAGCTGATCTTGCTACTATTTCCATAAGTTCATCATCTGTATAAAATTCCATAGCACATAACATACCAAATCTATCTCTTAAAGGTGATGTTAATAAGCCAACTCTTGTAGTAGCTCCTATAAGAGTAAACTTAGGAAGATCTAATCTTATAGACTTCGCAGCTGCACCTTTCCCTATAACTATATCTAAAGCATAATCCTCCATAGCTGGATATAATATTTCCTCTATAGATCTATTTAGCCTATGAATTTCATCTATAAATAAAACATCATGATCTGTTAAGCTAGTCAATATAGCTGCTAAATCTCCTGCTTTTTCTATAGCCGGACCTGAAGTTACTTTTAAATTACCTGTCATTTCATTAGCTATAATATTAGCAAGAGTCGTTTTTCCTAGCCCCGGTGGTCCATAAAAAAGAACATGATCTAAAGATTCTCCTCTTTTTTTAGCTGCTCTTATAAATATATCTAAATTAGCTTTTACTTTTTTTTGACCTATATATTCTTTTAATGTAGTAGGCCTTAAACTATACTGTTCCTTATCATCTTCTACATCAAAAGGAGTTACCATTCTATCATCCATATAAGTACCCCCCTCTAATTTACTTCATTAAATATTTTAAAGCTTCCTTTATAATCTGTTCCAAAGAATTATTTTTATCACATAAATTAATTACCTTATTTGCTTCCTTTTCAGAATAGCCTAGTGTTACTAAAGCAGCCACTGCTTCCAATACTTTTTTATCATCTGTAACCTTATCTGTTATTTCCTGATTGTCTTCTAAAACCTCTATCTCTACTTTATCTTTAAGTTCTAATATAATTCTTTGAGCTGTTTTTTTACCTATACCAGGAGCTCTTGTTATAGTTTTTTCATCTCCCATTTTTATAGCATATTTCAAAGTAGAAACATTGCTTATAGATAACAAAGATAATGAAGCTTTTGCTCCTACGCCATTTATTGTCAAAAGTAATTTGAACATACTTAATTCATCTTTTGTTAAAAATCCATAAATTCCTATAAAATCTTCTCTTACTATTTGTTCTGTATATAACATTATGTTTTCACCTATGGAAGGTAGTTTTGCCATAGTACTTCCTGATGTGTATATTTTATAACCTATATTGTTATTCTCTATAACTATATAGTCTTTGTACATATCAATATACTTACCTTTTATATATTCGTACACCCTTTAACCCTCCAATTACATATTAATAGACATATATTACTTTATCATTTTAGAGATTTTTATTCAACTAAAAAAATATAGCCTGCACTTAGTATAAATGCAAGCTATATTTCCAATATTAGTTTTCTTCATATTAATATTACTAAAATAAATTATAACAAATTTTATTTAAACAATTCTATTCATAATCTTCAAGACGCGCTTCTGCCTCTTCTCTTGTATCACATTGAAAATATTTATCTCCAGAAGTTAACATATGAATATCTTGTTCCTTTAATTTATTTGCTTTTATATCTGTTATATCCTTATTTTCATCCTCTATGTACATATTTCCACTTTCATCCGTCCTATAAATAGCTATATTATCACCTTTTATACCTACAACGTATTTGTTGGGCATATATTTATCTTCTTCTTTTACAAGAGACAATACATGATCTTTAAATTCTTCTACTTTATATCCTTCTTTAGAATATATCTTTTCAATTTCTTCTTTTCCTTTTCCAACTAATTCTACATTATCTAAAGCCTTTGTTTCTCTTACAGTTATAGTATCTCCACTCTTTTTATACTTTACCTTAAATATTATTTTAGACTCTTTATCTAAAACTTCATTTCCTGTACTTCCTACAGCTAAAGAATCTTCCTTTACCTCTTGCTGATTAACTTGTCTTTTACTACTATCCATTTCATTATTTCTTAATTTTATTGATGCTATGTAATAAACAGACACAAATAAAACAAATAATGAAGCAATTATAATTATTATATTTCTTCTTTTTACATCCATATTATCCCTCCTAGGAATATTATGGACAAATATGCAAACTTTTATTCAGAGGACAGAGTAAAAAGTACAGAGTACAGATAAGAATTAGAACAATAAATAGATAGCTATAAAAACAAATTAGAATTTCTAATTTTATTTAAATGCCTCTTATATCCAATATCCATATTTTTTAAATCATGGTAATATAAAGCAACTCTTTAAATATAATTTTCAACTGTTTATATTCTTTTAAGTGAGTGCTTCAAAAAAATTTTCGTTAGAAAATTGATGCGTAGCATGTCAATAAAATGTATCTTTATAAAATTTCTATAAATTAAATTTACACTGAATCTTATTTACGTTAGCAAACAAATTTAATATATAAAGCCATTAATTTCAATTAGTTTTTATATAAACTTAATAAGTTCTACTGTATATAAAGTTACTAAGATTATTGTATAAATGCATTATTTATAGTTGTAAACTTCTAACAAAAGCATTTTCATATTATAATATATAAGAATTTTTCTCATATATTTAACAGAAAACCTTCTGGCTACGTCAATTATTGTTAATAAAATTAATGTTTTTTACATAGAAATACAAATTAATTACTATAGATAGTCTATGACTGTGCTATCACTTTTTAGCCATTTATATATGAAATTTATATTTAATTTATAAATAACTTAACAGGACTATTATAATTAAAGATTTTGTGTAAAGAAGTGGAACAAAATTATCCTTTAGTCGGTTTTGTCTCTCGTCAAAAATTATAATAACATCTTTTAAAGGTATTAAAACAATAAATACTTTTAGAGAAAATAGATATCTAAAAAAATAAAAAGAATACTTTATTTGTGAACTAATATTTAAGCGTGAAGTAAACAGGACATGGCATTAGAGCGTTAGCTTAAATATTAGGGCATAAATATTAGTATTCTTTATTTTTATAGCTATCTATTGATTAAAAATATTTCTTGTTTTAATTCTCTATCTTTAAAGGATTTTAAATCATAATTTTCTTATATTACTCTTCCCATCCTTCAGGGAATTCTGCATTATGGTAAACATTTTGAACATCATCATCATCTTCTAAAACATCTAACATCTTTTGGAACTTAGTTGCTGTTTCTTCATCTATAGCTGCATATGTGTCTGGGACCATCTTAACTTCCGCTTCTAAAAATTCTAATCCCTCTGATTCTAAAATTTCTCTAACTGTTCCAAAATCTTCTTTAGAAGTTGTTATAATATAAACTTCATCTTCTGATTCAAAATCTTCTGCCCCTGCGTCTAATGCCATCATCATAAGTTCGTCTTCATCTAAGCCATCTTTTTTTTCTATAACAATTTGGCCTTTAGATTGGAACATAAATGATACGCATCCTGTTGAACCCATGTTTCCGCCTTGTTTTGTAAAAGCATATCTTACATTTCCCGCACTTCTATTTTTATTATCTGTTAATACATCAACTAGAACTGCTATTCCTGCTGGACCATATCCTTCATATGTAATAGTCTCATAATCTACAGCATTAAGTTCTCCTGATGCCTTTTTTATAGATCTTTCTATTGTATCATTTGGCATATTATTAGCCTTTGCTTTTGCAATAACATCTCTTAATCTTGGATTTGAATCTGCACTTGGGCCTCCTTGTTTAACTGCTACAACAATTTCTTTACCTATTTTAGTAAAAATCTTTCCTCTTTTAGCATCTACTTTACCTTTTTTAGCTTGTATATTATGCCATTTTGAATGTCCTGACATGTTATTTCCTCCCAACCTTATTAATGAAAAATTTATATTAATCCTATTTTAAAACTATTGTTATTAGTATGTTTATAACTTAAAATACTAATATTTAAATATAGATTCACTAAATTATTATATCATAGTAAATATTAAAAATTCAAATTTATTGCTTATCTTCATAGAGCCTATTATCCATCTTAAAATAGAAGTTCTCATCATCCTTAATTACTTTACAATTCCCATTAGTTATCTCTAAAACTTTTTTTTCTACTATAGATATTATATCTAATTCACAAAACATAGTTAAACTAACCTTATCTGTATAATCTATATTTTCTATATGCCAAAGATTTTGTTCAAATAGATATTGTATTTTGGCTAAAGTATCATATTCTACTGTAAAGTTTATGCATCTTCCTTTAACTTTTTCAACTATACCTGCATCCTTTATAGCCACAGCAGCTCCTTTTGAATAAGCTCTTACTAGTCCACCTTTTCCTAAAAGTATTCCTCCAAAATATCTTGTAACTACTATAACTATATCTGTAACTTCATTCTTTTTTATAACATCTAATACTGGAATACCACCCGTTCCTTGTGGCTCTCCATCATCACTATATCTTTGTATTCCCATGTTTTCCCCAATAACATATGCATAAACATTATGTCTTGCTTCCTTTTCTTCTGCTTTAACTTGATTTATAAAATCCTTAGCTTCATCCTCTGTATAGATTCTTTTTGCTCTTCCTATAAAAGTGGATTTTTTTTCTTCAAACTCATCTTTTCCAAAGTTTTGTATAGTAAAATATGACATTTACATACCTCTTTTCTATATAGAGTCATCTATTAATTGTAAATACTCGTCTATTGCTTTTAATATATAACCTTTATCAGTTCTATTTCTTATATCTATAATCTTTTCCTTTGCTTTTGTACTTTTTATTTTATTTAAAGCTTTTATTGCATAGGTTACAACTTGAGAATTCTCATCTTCTAATGCTCTTATTAAAACAGTTTCACCTTTAATACTTCCTATTTTACCTAAAGCTGAAACTGCCATTCTTCTTATATTTATAAATTTATGTACTGATGCTTTTAAGAGTACATCTATCCCATCCTCATCTTTTAATTCTCCTAAAATCCAAACTGCTGCTTGTTTATCTTTAGGATACATATCTCCATAATTATTTTTTATAAAAAAGATTAAGTCCTTTTTTATTCTACTTTCTAATCCATTTATAACTTCTATTTTATCTTGCTTTCCTGAGTTAGCTATTTGTTTAAATAATTCTTCTATATTAGAACTTTTAGCTAATATACCATATTTAATTTTACCATCTAATATATGTTTTTTTATAGTAGCTTTGTCTAATTTTCTAATTTTAATCAAAGCTTCTATACTTTTTCCTTCTAAATATAAAAAATATGTTATTTGTTCCTGGGAGTACTTATCTATATCATTCCAATCTATATCTACTAAATTTTTATTCATACTCCTCACCTTTCTTAATACACTTAGCTTACATAGTTTTTAATTTTTAATTAATAAATTAATAAATGTGGTATCTCAAACTAATATTAACCTTAATTCTAATATATCAAATATAAAAATACATATAATAAACATATAAATAAGCTCTAGTAGTTATTAATATAATCTTTTTTCTAATATATTATTTATTTTTTTTACACCTAACTCTATTTGTTCTATACTATTTTCCGAAAATCCTAATCTAAAATGTTTTAAACCTTCTTTAGGATTTTTATAAAAAAGCACCCCTGGTGTAATTAAAACTTTATTTTTCATGCATTCATTGAAAAGTTCCATAGAATTTATATTAATATTATCCTTTATTTTTATATAAAAGTGAAGTCCTCCTCCTGGGTTTTGTACTTCTACTCTACTTTCTAATATATCTTGTATAATATTTTTAGTAAATTCATATTTAGGTACATAAATTTTATATAGATAATTTATATATTCTTTCCATAACCCCTTTATTAAATATAAATCTAAAGCTCTTTGCATTAAACTTGATGTAGATATATCTGTATTTATTTTAGAATTTTGTATTGCCTCTCTTAAATCTTTAGGCGCTATTACATATCCTATTCTTATTCCTGGCAAAAATATTTTTGAAAAACTCTTTATATATATAACTCTATCATTTCTATCTAAACTTTTAAAAGTTATATATTGCATATTTTTATCATATATTAATTCAGATAAATAATCATCCTCTATTATATAAAAATCATATATAGTTGCCAAATTTAATATGGCTTTTTTCTTTTCTAAACTACAACTTATTCCTGTTGGGTTTTGAAAATAACTCATAGTATAAAAACATTTAATATTATTTTTTTTAACTATCTTTTCTAATTCCTTTATATTAACCCCATCTTCATCCATAGGAACTTCATATATATTTGCTCTTCTCCATTTAAAAACTGAAAGTGCTCCACTGTATGTAGGTTTTTCTATCAATACATTATCATTAACATTTATAATGGATTTTGATATTATATCAATTCCTTGTTGTGCTCCCGAAACTATAAGTATATGATTTTTTTCTATTTTATTATTCCAAAATACTTCTGATATATGCCGTCTAAGGCCTTCAAACCCTAGTGTTTCCTGATAAACTAAAGCATCTTTTCCATCCCTATCTAGAACTTCATTTAATATAGATTTAAAAGACTCCACAGGAAATAAATCTGAACAAGCACTTTCTCCTATGAAATCTATATAAGATTTAAATTCTTTTTTATCTATAGATTTTATTGAATCCGAATATTCTTTTCTTAAGTTTCTACTAATCTCTTTTTTCTTTGCATAAGTTCCACTACCTATCTTTTGTATAGCATATCCGTCGCTTTCCAATTTTTTATATGCATTTATTACAGTTATTGTATTTATCCCTAATAAATTCGAAAATTTTCTTATAGATGGTAATTTCTCGTTATCTTTAATTTTATTTTTGTCTATCATATTTTTTATATGCTTATATAGTTGAACATATTTAGGTATAGAATTTTCCTGAAAAATTAAAATATATTTCTCCATAAAACTATCCCCCATATATATTTGTTAATTAATAAAAAACCTATTTAGTTATAAGACGCTTTTTAATATCAAATACAATTTACTTATAAAAAACAAAATTTTTTATTTAATCTTTTTACAAGAAATTATTTTTGTTCATAACTACCTTTTGCCAGTTATAAATACATTAAATATAAGATAGTAATGAACTAAACTTTACTTAACTAAATAGGTTGATATTTATAATAAGATTTATTATATTTTATTCTTTAATAGCTCCTAATTTATTTAACTTTTAAATAAAATAAACATTTTCTTCGAAAATTAATTTTCCTTTTTTGTTTTTTAATTTTCTACTCTGCTTTTTTATCATATTTTTATGATAAAGATATTCTAATATATCCTCCATACTAATTGAATAACATTTAAACAACTCATCCATTAAAATGTCTTCAGAACTTAAAAATGTATCTTTTTCTTTCATATAATTAAGCAATAATGATGCAATATTTCTAATATTATCATTTAAATATATTTTAATGTATTCTATTAACTTAATCATTGATTCCTCAATGTTGTTTTTATTAAAAAATAAATTATCTACTATATTTTTAAAATCATCATCTAAGCTAGTTGCCATATTTATCACATCTTTACTAACCATATATCCAGAAAAATTAACATATAGTTTTGAAAAAGCTTCTGTAAGCTTAATAGCATCATTATAAGCTGTATAAACTCCTCTATTTTTCAAATATTTTTTACATACTCCTATATGCTTAAAAATTTCACCTAAATAAACTAAATTCCATCGTTCCCTATCGATATCTGGATAATATCTTCCTCTATCATACCAAGAACTTATAAAACTATCTTTTGAAAAAACTAGTTTTGAAGAAGCAAATATTCTGTGGGTTTTTCCTCCCCTTAAATCACATTGATATATTTTATTCAAATTTTTTTTATCAATTATTTTAACATGAATAGGAACCTCTTCTTCTTGTGTATATATTTTTTCTACTTTAATATCTTCATCTATTACAACAAATAAATCTATATCCGATTCTTCCCACAAATCTCCTGTGACCATACTGCCAAATACCATTACAGCTAGAACGGATTCATTATTTTTTAATCTGTCTATAACATTATTAAACGCTGTTTGATACTTAATTATATTATCGTTCACACTAATCCCCCTCCACTTTTTAAAATGATTTAATCTTCAAAATAATGGCACAGTAAAAGTTTCTGAATTCTTTATATTATATAATACTTATGGTAGGTATTACAACCAATACCCAATATATATGAAACTTTTCTTTCATATACGGTATTTATATTATAATTTTATGTATATATTCCCTTTTTTCATTACAACAGTTATTACAACTAAAAATATGTAGACAATAATCCTCATAATCTTGTATAGGCCATGTTATACTATAAGGATCCATATATTCATAAACTATTCCTCTATCCATTAACTTACCACCACATTTATCACAACAATATTTTAATGTCTTTAGCTTATTACATACTGGGCAAACCTTTTCCATATTTTATCTTCCTCCATAACTATTTTTTATTTTCATTATAAAATATAACAATCATAAAAAAGACTATTTTATATAAATTAACTTTCATTCATTATTATTTACATTTAAAATAAAATAAGCCATAAATCTTTTTGATTTATGACTTATTTTTTATATTTTATTTAATTAAGCTTCTACGAACTCTGATTTAGGCAATCCACACAAAGGACATACCCAATCTTCTTGAATATCTTCAAAAGCTGTTCCTGGTGCTACTCCATTATCTGGATCTCCTTGTTCTGGGTCATATATATATCCGCAAGCCTCACATAAATATTTTTTCATAAACAAATCCTCCTTATAATCACACTTAATTAATAATAATTATTTTGTAATTACTATATTCTACATTTTTATAATAATTCCTTTTTATATTTGTTACTTTTTAATGAACAATTAATAAAATATATTCCTATCTTTTATTTAAGTAAAAATTCATTACACTTGTTATAAACTTCAGTATCTACTCGTGTTCTAATGTACGTTCCCTTTTCCCTATATTCTTCCTCTATTATTTTACTATTTCTATGCAAAAATGCTACTATTTGTTGTTTATCATAAGGAATTATATACTCTACTTCTGATAATTTATAAGGCAATATTTCTTCTATTAGCTTTAACAAGTCTTCAAGATTTATACCTAGTCTAGCAGATATTTCTATAACATTTTCCTCTTCAAATTTATTTCTAAAATAATTTAATCTTTCCATAGAAACTTTATCTATTTTATTAAATACTAATATTCTTGATTTATTTTCTGTACCTAATTCTTGTAATACATTATTAACTGCATCTATTTGTTTTTCTGTCGCATCAGAAGAAACATCTATCACATGTAAAAGTAAATCAGAGTAAATCACTTCTTCTAATGTAGATTTAAAAGCTTCTACTAATTCATGAGGAAGCTTTCTTACAAAGCCTACTGTATCTGTCAATGTTATAATTTCATTATTAGGTAATGACACTGCTCTGGTTGTAGTGTCCAATGTAGCAAACAACATATCTGCTTCAAAAACTTTTTCTTTATTTTGTGTGTTAGCTATACCAATATCACATAATTTATTTCTTAATGTTGATTTGCCTGCATTAGTATATCCTACTAAAGAAACCTTAGGTATATCATTTCGTTTACTTCTTTGAGTTTCTCTAACTTTTTTTATTTTATATAATTCCTTTTTTAAATCATAAATTCTTTCTTTTATATGTCTCTTATCTGTTTCTAACTTTTTTTCACCTGGTCCTCTTGTACCTATACCTCCACCTGTTCTTGATAAAACCAATCCTAATCCTGTCAATCTTGGCAATCTATATTTTAATTGTGCAAGCTCTACCTGTATTTTACTTTCTTTACTTTTTGCTCTTCTCGCAAATATATCTAATATTAATGTATTTCTATCTATTACTTTAGTTCCTATAGATTCTTCTAAATTTCTTATTTGAGAAGCTGAAAGTTCATCATCAAATATTACTACATCTGCATTTAAAGCCTGCCTTATTAAAGATATTTCTCCTACCTTACCTGTTCCTATATAATAAGCTGAATCAATTTTACTTTTATTTTGCAACACTTTTTCCACAACTTTTAAATTACATGCTTTAGCTAATTCTTCTAATTCATCTATACTTTCTTCATCATCAATACTAACAAGTATAACTTTTTCTTCCTCATCATCTTCTAATTCTTCATTTTTAAAATTTTGTTCTATATAGTTTATCTCATTTAAAAAATTAAAATCTAATAAACTATTTATATCTTTAAAATACTTTTCTTCTATACTTAGCTTACTATTATACATAGTGCAAAAGGCCACACCAAATCCTGTTGCTCTTTCACTTTCTACTCCTATGGCTATCATACAATCCAATTTCAATTTTAATAATGCAGATAAGTCTACTGAAGAAAGTTTAGGATTACCATTTGGATGAGTATGAATAATTCTTATGCCAGAAAGCTTATTTGATTTAATTTCTATCTCCGGCATTTCTACAGTTGTACTATCTCCTACTGATACCGCTACTACATTTCCCTTCCTAGATATTCCTACACTTATTTCCCTATTTAACTGCTCTGTTAATTTACATAATATATCTATTAATTCTTCATTAGCAATATCATTTTTTTCTATTTTTGTTTCATATATTTCTTCCAATTCTTCTAAAACAGTTTTTCTTATTCCATCAATATTACCATATATCATTTAATATCTACCTTTCTATATAAATTCTAATAAAAAAATTTATTAGGCTTTACCTTATACCTTGACAACTTTCATATAATTTTATACTATAAAACCATTGTTGTAAATATACATAATCATGTATGCATTGGAGGGTTATCATGGAAGGAAAAAATATAAATATCTTAATTGGCAAAGAAGAAATAGCAGACAAAATTTCAAAAATTGGGAAAGAAATTTCAAAAGATTATAAAGATAAAGATTTATACATACTATCTCTTCTAAGAGGCAGTTTTATATTTACTGCAGATCTAGTAAGAGAAATAGATATACCTACAAAAATAGGATTTATGACTACCTCTAGTTATGGTCATGAAGAGCAATCCTCTGGAAAAGTTAAAATAGTAAATGATGTCCCTGATGATATCAAAGGTTATGATGTCATTATTGTGGATGATATCGTTGACACAGGAATAACTATGGAATTTGTTATAAATCATATAAAAGCCCTTGGTGCTAACTCTGTAAAATCCTGTGTTCTTCTTGATAAACCTGAAAGAAGAAAAGTAGATTTAACACCAGATTATTCATGTTTTACAATTCCAGACGTTTTTGTAGTTGGATACGGCTTAAATTATGGAGATTATTATAGAAATATTCCCTACGTTTTTAATTGGGAAGAAAAATAAACTAGATTATATCAAAATAAAAATTTGTAATATATCTTATCCAAATTACTCCAAGGTAGAGTGTGTTTTATTCAGTTTACACAAAATTTTTTAAAAGCCCAAATAAAAAATAGATTTAATTTTAACAGAGTAAATATAATAAATACATGTAATAAGAATATGAATGAGCTTTAGTAGTTCTTAATTTGGCGTAATTAAAAATGTGCGTAATTCCTCACAGGACGTGAGGAGCCGGTAGTGAAGACAGGACGTCACCTCTACCGGGTAGCAAATTTTTAATGGAGCCAAATTTAGAACTACTTAGCCAAATGAATCGTCTTATGACGGTATTTATTATATTTACGGCGTTAAAATTAAATCTATTTTTTCTATTTTCATTAATTTTTACTATTTAATTTAAAACCTGCATCTTCTAGTTTCATATCAATAGCAGTATTTGGTGTATTACCTACTATAATAGTTTCACAAATTGGGACTTGGTTTCTTACTTCTATCTCTTTAGTTTTTAAAGGTAAAATAATTCTAACTTTACTTTTTACCTGAACGGATATAGTATGCCTTGTTTGATTTATTCCTGCACTATTAAAATTTGAAAAATATTTAGTTTCTATATATCCTACATGTCTTATTTTTACTTTTACATTAGGTCCATAGTAAGCAAGCAAATTATTTTTAAATACATATCCCATAGGAAAGCTTATCCCCATATGTTCTAATTTTTTTAGTTCGCTTTGTGATTCTAAAGAAACATCACAAGCAATTTTGTTCATCTTTAAAGTATCTGCTTTTAGTAAAGTTATATCTCCATTAACATCTTTTTCTATATTTATTATATCATCATAATGAAAATTTTTAGTATATTCATTTATTATAGCTTTATTTATCACGTCTGTAATTTTTGCTCTAATTTGTGATTCTGCTATATCCAACATACTAGGGGTAATTACTCTATCGAAGGTATATAAAAATACATTCAAAAATAAAATAAAAAATATTAATATTACCATAATTCTAATCTTTTTATTTTTTATAATCCTATCCTCCCTATTTCTTATATATTATATTTTTACTTTCCATAGTAATAATTTATTCATTCTTAAATAATAATTATGATTTTTTCTATTTATTCATAAGTAATTCAATATGTGTTATAATATTAAAAATAATGTTTATTTTACCCTAACTAAGGAGGACAAATATAATGGGAAAAAAGAAAAAAAAGCGGAAATCTAGCGTCTTTAAAATAATACTTAATGTCTTTTTAAGTATTTTCTTAATAGCTGGAGTAGCTTTTGGTGGAATTGTTATTGCTATGATAAAAACAGCACCTCCACTAAACGTGCAGCAAGTTCTCACTTTTGATGAGCCCTCTATACTTTATGATGATAAAGATCAATATATGGATAAAGTTATAACTAACGACCAAAGAATTGTAGTTGATTATAAAGATGTACCTCAAAATTTGAAGAATGCATTTGTAAGTATAGAAGATGAAAGATTTTATAAACATCATGGAATAGACATAAAAAGAATCACCGGTGCTACATTGCTTAATGTAGCTAATAAAATAAAAAGAAGTTCTAAACTCCAAGGGGCTTCTACTTTAACTCAACAATTAATAAAGAATACGGTTTTATCATCTGAAATTTCTATTAAAAGAAAAGTTCAGGAAATATACTTAGCTATACAATTAGAAAAAGAGATATCTAAGGACCAAATTCTAGGTGCTTATATGAATAGTATATTTTTAGGCGGAAATGCTTTAGGGGTAGAGGCAGCATCAAAACAGTATTTTAATAAAAGTGTAAAAGATTTATCTTTAATAGAATGTGCTTTTATTGCGGGAGTACCTCAAAGTCCATCAGTTTACTACCCATATTCATCTGCCTCTAAGAAAAACCCTTCTATTTATTTAAATAGAACAAAAACTGTTTTATTTAAAATGTTAGACAATGGTTATATTACCGAAAATGATTATAATAAAGCTTTAAAAGATTTAGATAGTAAAAAACTTGCTTTTGCTAAACCAACTGCTCCTAACAACAAATTGGCTTATGAGTGGTTTTCTATCCCTGCCATTGAGCAAGTAAAAAAAGATTTAAAAACTCAGTATAAATATGATGATAAACAAATTCATAATCTTCTAGTAAATGGTGGTTTAAAAATATATACTACTATGAATAAAAATTTACAGAATAAAACTCAGAATACAATAAATAATGCCTATTATTTAAATTCTTATGAAAATAACGGTGTACTGTATCCTCAAGCTTCTGCTGTAATAATGGATTATCATAATGGCCAAGTAAAGACTATAGTTGGAGGAAGAGGTAACCAACCTGCTAGATCCTATAATAGAGCTGCTTCTTCTAACTATTTAAGAGCTGCAGGTTCCAGTATTAAACCTCTTACAGTATATAGTGCTGCTATAGATAGTAAAAAAGCTACCGCAGCCACTGGGTTTGAAGATTCTCCAATTCCAGTTAGTATAGGACGTAAATATAGTTCTGGAGAACCATATAATCCTAGAAATAGTACTAATACTTATTCTGGTTATGTAAATGTAAGAGAAGCTTTAAAACGCTCTATAAACGTAGTAGCTGTAAAACTTGTGGATAAAATAGGTCTAAATACCAGTGTACAATATGCTGAAAAATTTGGAATTCCTATAGATCAACATGATAGAACTAGTATGGCTGCCCTATCTTTAGGAGAATTACATAAGGGAACTAATCCTTTAATAATGGCTCAAGCTTATGGTGTATTTGGTAATAATGGAGTCTATACAGAAGCAAAATTATATACAAAAGTAGTAGATAGAACAGGTAAAATTGTTTTAGAACCTAAAACCAATGCAAGAAAAGCTATCTCACAGGAAGCTGCATTTATAACCTATGATATGTTACAAGGTCCTGTAAGTGAAGGTGGTACTGGATCTCAAGCTAATTTTGGCAATATGGAGGTTAGAGGTAAAACTGGTACATCTAGTGATATGAAGAATCTATGGTTCTGTGGTTTAACACCTTATTATTCTGGGGCAGTTTGGATAGGTAACGATAATTCTTCTACAGTGAATGGAGTATATAGTAGTTCTGCTGCTAAACTTTGGGGAGATATTATGAAAGAATTCCATGTTAATCTTCCTTATAAACAAGTTCAAAAACCATCTAGCGTTGTAACTGCTAATGTAGATAGTATTTCCGGAAAACTTCCAACACAACTCTCTTATAGGGATCCTCGAGGAAGTACCGTATATAATGAATTTTTTATAAATGGAACTATTCCAACAGAATATGATGATATACATGTAGAAGTTCAAATAAATAAATTAACTGGTAAATTAGCAAGTAAATTTACCCCTTCATTCCTTGTAGAATCTAGGGTTTTCTTAAGAAGAGATTATTCTCCTGGTGTAGAACTTTTAGATCAGCAATGGATTACACCTTATTCTATAGACGACGGTGTAGGTCTACCTTCTAATGAACAGAAAAACAATTCTAACACTAAAGATAAGATTAAAGATAAAGATGAGGATAAAGACAAAGTTCCTTCACAAAATAAACCTAACTCAAATAATAACAATAATAATACTATTAATAATGATAATAACAATGTTCCTAAACCACCTGAAGATAATCAAAATCAAAATGAAGAAGACAAAAATAAACCAAATAAACAATAAAAAGAATAAAAACTCCATAAAAGGAGTTTTTATTCTTTTGTTTTAGGATTAAATATTAAAGACATTATATATCCAAACACAATAGCTGCAGTTATCCCTCCTGCTCCACCTTTTATTCCACCTGTAAAAGCACCAATTAATCCATTGGTTTTGACTTCCTTTATGGTAGCTTTAGCTAAGGTATATCCGAAACCTGGCAATGGTATTGTTGCTCCAGCTCCTCCTATATCTATAACATAACTATATATATTTAAAGCTCCTAATATAACCCCTAATGTAACAAAGCTTACCAAAATTCGTGCCGGAGTTAGTTGTGTAGTATCCATTAATATTTGAGCTATAACACAAATTATTCCACCTACTATAAAAGCGTTTAAATACTCCATAAAACTCCCTCCTTTTATCTTTCTATTGCAACTGCATGTGCAATTCCAGGTATGCTCTCACCTTGTTGTGATGATGTAGTACTCATTAATGCACCTGTAGAAATCAATAAAGCTCTATTAAATTTCCCACTTAATATATTTTTATATATGTATCCACATCCCACTACTGCAGAACATCCACAACCACTTCCGCCAGCCTCAGTATCTTGCTTTTCATTATCAAATATTATTTCTCCACAATCTACATACACATCTTTAATATTGTATCCATGTTTTAATAAAAGTTTTTCTGTTAACTCCCTACCAACCTTGCCTAAATCACCTGTTGCAATAATATCATAATCTTGCGGAGTTCTTCCTGTATCTTTAAAATGCTGATATATAGTAGATACTGCTGCTGGTACCATCGATGCTCCCATATTATCTGCATTTGTAATTCCATAATCTTTAACCTTACCTATGGTAACATAGCTTATATGAGGATAATTTCCTTCCTTTCCTAAAACCATTGCTCCTGATCCAGTAACTGTCCACTGTGAAGTGGGTGATCTTTGTGCTCCATATTCTAATGGAAATCTAAACTGTCTTTCTGCTGCGGAAAAATGTGAAGAAGTAGCTGCTACAGCATAATTGGCGAATCCTCCATCAATTAACATTGATGCTACACTCAATGATTCTGTCATAGTAGAACAAGCTCCATATAATCCTATAAAAGATATATCTAGATCTCTTGCTGCAAAACTTGAAGATATAGTTTGATTCAACAAGTCTCCAGCACATAGTATATCTATATCTGTATCCTTTAAATTACATTTCTTAATAACATCAGAAATAGCAGTAGACATTATTGCACTTTCTGCTTTTTCAAAGGTTTCTTGATTAAACAAATCATCTTTTAATATTATATCAAAATAATCCTTTAAAGGGCCTTCACCCTCCTTAGGTCCAACTATACTAGTAGTTCCTATTATTTTAGGTTTACTATATAGTTTTAAAGTTTGCATACCAATTCTTTTATTCAATGTAAACTCCTCCAATTCTCAATTAAAGTTTACTCATTATGAAATATATTATCCCTACTACAACTGAAGAGCTTATACCATATACTAAAACTGGTCCAGCTATAACAAACATTTTAGCTCCTACACCAAATATATACCCTTCCTTTTTGAATTCCATAGCCGGAGATACAATAGAATTTGAAAATCCAGTTATAGGTACTACAGTTCCTGCTCCAGCAAATTTAGCTATTTTATCATATACTCCTATACCTGTTAAGAAAGCACCTATAAATATCATTACTATAGATACATAGGTTCCTACTTCATCTTTTGGAATTCCCATTCTTAAAAAAAAATTGTTAAAAAACTGTCCCACATCGCATATAAGACCTCCTACTATAAAAGCACTTACACAATGTTTAAAAATTTGTGGTTTAGGCTCTACTTTAGGAGATAACTTATCAAAATCTTTTCTTAATTTTTTTTCATTTAGTGCCATACACTTCACTCTCCTAAACAACATTTTATTAATTATAGTGTTTACAATATATAAATTTTTAGTCAAAAAAATTTACTTAAAAAATTTTATGCATTTATATAGAATTAATATATTATAAACAAAATAAAAAACCATATGAAAATATACATATGGTTTTATACAGTAAGTTTTTCTTTCATTAATTTTAATACTTTCTTTTCTATTCTTGATACTTGTACCTGGCTTATTCCTAGTTGTTTAGCTACCTCTATTTGAGTTCTATCCTTAAAATATCTTAGTATTATTATCTGCCTTGATTTAATATCTAAATTTTTAAGGGCCTCTTTTAATGCTATATTATCTATAATTTTATTATCATCTTCTGTATTCTCACTTATTTTATCAATAAGTAAAACTGGGGCTCCATCATCTTGATGTATAACATCATATAAATATTGAGGGGAGCTTGATGACTCAGTAGCCATTAATATTTCATCTACAGTATATCCTGAAAACTGAGATAACTCTTCTATAGTAGGTTCTCTGTTTAACTCTTTACAAAGCTTTTCTTTATCATAATGTAACTTTTTCGCTGCTGTTTTTATACTTCTACTTACTTTTATTATTCCATCATCTCTTAAAAATCTCTTTATTTCTCCCATTATCATAGGAACTGCATAAGTTGAAAATTTTACATTATATTTTGTTTCAAAATTATTTATAGCTTTTACTAGTCCAATACATCCTATCTGAAATATATCATCATATTCATATCCTCTATTTAAAAATTTTTTACTTATGGCTGAAACTAAGGGTAAATTTACTTCTACTAGTTTATCTAAAGCTTCTTTGCTTCCACATCTCGCTTTCTTCATAAGTTCCATGTTGTCTTCAAAACTTTTAGTTTCCATGATTACCTTTTCACTATTCATATTATTCACCTAACTTAATTATTTAAAAACCTTTTTCATAATTATTTTGGTTCCCTTCCCCTTTTCTGAATGAACTTGAAGACTATCCATGAATGTTTCCATGACTGTAAATCCCATACCTGATCTTTCTAGGTCTGGTCGTGATGTATATAATGGTTGTCTAGCTAATTCTATATTATCTATACCATCACCATTGTCTGAAATTGTTACTGTAACTTCTCTTCCTTTTATTTCACTTTCAATAGATACTAATCCTTCTTTGCTATTTTCATATCCATGAATTATTGAATTTGTAACAGCTTCTGATACGGCTGTTTTAACATCTGTTATTTCATCTATTGTAGGATCTAACTGTGATATAAAAGCCGCTACTGATACTCTAGCAAAACTTTCATTTTCTGACTTACTTAAAAATTCTATTTTCATTTTGTTTTCATACATCTCATAAATCCCCCCATTATAAGTTCTCTACGGCTTCATCCACACTGTCATAAAGATTTACTATTTTGAACATGCCTGAAAGTTCAAATACTCTTCTCACCGCTTCTTGTACATTAGTTAGGCATACTTTTCCATCCTTTAATAATAATTTTTTATATCTTCCTATAACTACGCCTATACCTGAACTGTCCATAAAATTAACTTTGCTAAAATCTAATATTAATTTATTTAAATTTTCTCTATCTAATCTATCATCAATTACATTTCTAACTTCTTCAGCGCTATGATGATCTAATTCTCCTGTCATAGTTACTATAAGTTTGTCTTCTTTTTTATCGAATTTTAAATACATATTGTTCCCCCCAATTTCATGTTTTTATAAATCATCAATATACCTATTCTACATATGGAATAATTTTCCTTCTTTTTCTTTTATATCTCTTTGTATTATTGTCCATCTTTAATACTTTTATTCATATTTCCCAAATTTAAAACGGAAAATTTTTTGTTAACTATTTTGCAACTTGTTGCTATAAGTTTATATTATCATTTTAGTTATATATTTATATAAATATGGGGTTCTAAATAAAAGTAAATAGTTAATAATACTTATTTATCCAAAACTTATATAAATAAATATATATATATAGAACTCTTACCAATGAAGGGACAAAATCTTTAAAATTACTTTTTACTTAATTAATAGCTTATTTTGTATAAACTTTATTTCATGATTATTTAAATTAAAATATTTATATAAATCTGTTTCTTTATTTATCTTAATAATTGGTATTTTTAATTTCATTAATGTATTTGGATAATACTCATATAAGTTGCCACCTAATTTTTTACCAAAAGTTTTAAAGTAAAATTCATATATAGGACTATTTAAAATAAGTACCAAACTATTATAATCTATTAATTCTTCTTTATTTATAGTTAAGGCATATATATCTGCACTAAAATAAGATCCTTCTCTATCTAAATAAAAGTTATTTTTACTGGCCTTATATGGAAATATTATTTTTTTATCTTCAAATATATTAAAATTTCTTCCCCACTGCAGTTCATACCACTTTCTAACTTTTTTCTTACATTCTCGTCTATTTTCTAATTTATCCTTATATTTTTCAATATGCTTTATTATGTTAGGATATTTATCTACATTTTCTATTAAATTTGAATATATTATAAAATTATTTCTAAGATTAATTCTTTCTTTATTTATATAACTACTTTTTATCCAAGGTTTTATTATACCTTTTTCTAAATTTTCTTTTTCTATGATTTCTTCATCCACTATAAAAGCCTTATCACATCCAGTAATAATACCTTGATAGCTCGTACATATACTATCTAATGTCTTATATGTCCTACTCTCTATTTTATTCACTATATCTCTGCTAATATTGTCTATCAAACTCCATCCTTCTTGCTTAAGTTGATACTTATCCACATAAAACCTTTGGAGCCTATCATCCTCTTTAAAAAATAATCCTTTTTTTACTTTATAATATTTACAAGGTTTTATAATTTCCACCTTATTACTAACACTTCTATCTATAAATATTATGGCTGGATCTATACCAGCACCCTTGAAAGGTCTTATACCATAAAAATCTAATATCTTATATATATTACAATTTTCTTTTAAATGTTTTCTTATATTATATCCACTTTTAGACTCCATAAAATATCTTGATGTTATAAAAGTTATTTTACCATTTATATTAGAATGATTTAATGCATTAATAAAAAAGCAATAAGATATATCCCCTTTATCCTTATATATGTCTTCATATTTTTTCTTTAGCACCATTGAATAATCTTTATCTACAGATTTATGTCCTACATAAGGTGGATTCCCTATATATATATCAAAGATATCATTTATATCTTCTATTAAAAAATCTCTTTTTTTAAAATTATTTTTATTATAGTATCCTGTTAAACAAAATAAATCTATTATTAATATTTTTATAGCTATTGGATCAATATCAAATCCATATAAATTATTATCTAATATATGCTTGTTTATATATTGTTTTTCTAAATTCATATTATGCTTTTTATTTATCTCTTTTAGATTTTTCTCAAATATGGTCTTTAAATAAAAAAAACAGGGAATTAAAATATTTCCACAGCCACAAGCAGGATCTAGTATTCTTATAAATGGATTATTTATTATTTCCTCTTTATTTATGGTATTTTCTATCATATAAATAGATATTTCTTTTGGAGTATATATAACTCCAGTTTCTTTTTTCCCTTTTATGATTTCATAATACTTTAAGGATATATTTTCATATTTACCAATAGATAACTTATATTTAAAGTTATTAATAGCTTCATATTTGTAAATACTATTTATAGGAGATATTAGTATTCTAAAAATTTTTTCAATATCATCTTTAAATGCATTCATATTACTCACCACAATCTCTATTATTCTATAAAAAGTATAACATAGAAAAGGATAGGTGATTTATTTATGAATAAAAAAATTATTTCTTGCATTTTAGTTTCTTCTTTTTTATTATGTTCTTGCAATTTAAATGCTTCCAACAAAAGTTTTAATGCGAGATCAGAAGAAAATAATACAAAAACAGAAGAAGGTAACATAAAAAACAAATCTACACATACTGAAGAAAATACTAAATCACAAATGAGAAATAATAGTGATTATAAAAACAATGAACAGAATATCAAGGATATAAAAAAAGATACTAGTACTAGTAGTAATATAAATAAATTTAAAGATGAATCTAATATATCCTCTAAAGAAAAAGATTGGTTTTTTAAGCCTAGTAAAAATAATGAACCTGCTACTATACCAGAGGATATGGAAAATGCTCTTAACAAATATTCTGGATATTTTCTTGGTGATACCTCTAAAAAACATTTATATCTTACCTTTGATGAAGGCTACGAAAATGGTTATACCGACAAAATATTAGATGTATTAAAAGCAAATAATATTAAAGCAGCTTTCTTTGTAACTGCACCTTATGTAAAACAAAACAAAGATTTAATAAAAAGAATGGTTGATGAAGGGCATTTAGTTTGTAATCATTCTGACCATCATCCTTCTATGGCATCTGCAGCCTTAAAAGGTAAAGAAAGTTTTGAAAAAGAATTTACCGTTGTAGAGGATTTATATAAAGATATTACAAATAAAGATATGCCTAAATTTTTCAGACCGCCTATGGGCAAATACAGTGAGTTATCCTTAAAATATACAGAAGACTTAGGATATAAGAGTATATTTTGGAGTTTTGCTTATCTTGATTGGGATAGAAATAAGCAACCTTCTCCTGAACAAGGTAAAGAAAAAATATTAAATGGAGTTCACAATGGAAGTATTATTCTTTTACATGCAGTTTCTAAAACAAATGCTGAGATATTAGATCCTGTGTTAAAAGAACTAAAAAATGATGGATATGAATTTAAGACTCTGGAGGATTTACCTAAAAAATAATCAATTAATAATGTAGGTTATTATTATAAAAGGCTATGAGTTTAACAATATAATATTGCAAATTCATAGCTTTTTAATTTAAAATAAAGTATTTATTATTGTTATTACACATTTAAAAATTTTATAATACTTTTTCTAGTTTTAATATTATTATATATAAACAAATTTTTAAGCCTTAAAGGAAGTTTTTACTATTACATATTAGAAATCTTTTCCCATGAATCTAGATATTCTTTATTTCTACTTTTAAGGAAATTAATTTATTATAAATAGTTAGTCATGGTATAAAGTATATTTTTACTTAACTAATTTAATCCATTTTGCAATAATATCTAATTCTATATTTTTTTAAATATGAAACTATAATATTAGTTTATTATATTTATATAACATTTATATAAATATACATAATCGCAAAAAAACTTCATTATTTTTTATTAATTAATACTTTTAATAAAAATTTAGGTATAGCTGCCAATCGATTTATTCTATAAGGTTCTTTAATTACCCTATATAACCATTCTAGATTACAATTTATCATCCATTTAGGTGCTCTTTTTACTTTTCCAGCAAATACATCAAAACTTCCCCCTACACCCATATAAATTTTGCAAGGAAGTTTATCCATATATTTAGTTATGAATTTTTCCTGTCTCGGACATCCCATAGCTATAAATAAAGCATAGGGATTAGACTCTTTAATATCTTCTAATATATCTTCACAACTATCCATATCAAAAAAACCATTGTGCTTCCCTACAATATTTAAGTTCTTGTATTTTATTAATAATTTTCTCTCACATTCTTTTAATACATCTTCCGTGGTTCCTAACAAATACACAGCTTTACCATTTTCATTACACTTTTTTAATATAGAGTCCATTACTTCAATCCCTGCAATTTTTTCTTTTACAGGGCTCTTTATAATTTTTGAAGCTAAAACTACACCTACTCCATCTGGTATAATTATAGAATCTTTATCTGTAAAATTTTTAAATAATTCTTCATTATTTAATCCATTATATAACACTTCTGGATTACCAGAAATTATATTAACTTTTTCATATTTATCTATTATATTTAAAAGTTCTTCTTTATTATCATTAAATATACTATATCCTAACATTTCTGTTTTCATTTATTCACCCCTAAAATTAAAAATGCACAATATACATTAATTATAGTTATTATATCAAACTTTGTAAATAAACTATAATTAACGATACTTGTGCAGTAATATTTTGCCTTATAATTAGCGAACACTTATGCTGCTCTCTATAAAAAATTGAGGTTATCTTTAGCTTTTAAAATAATTTAATCAAAACTGATTTTATACTAAAAAGCACCTTCATTTTTAAAAACTTTAAATACTGTTTGGAATAATATTTTTATATCATACCAAACTGAAAAATTTTTTATGTAAGTTACATCATAATACACAGTTTTTCCGAGCTCTATTTCCCCACGTCCACTAACCTGTGCTAATCCTGTTATGCCTGGAGTTACTAATAACCTTTGAGCATACTCCTTTGGATAATGTTTAACTACATCTGGAATTTCTGGTCTTGGACCTACTAAAGTCATATTTCCTTTTAATACATTAAATAATTGAGGTATTTCATCTAAACTAGTTTTTCTCAAAAATTTTCCTGCCTTTGTAATTCTATTATCACTCCTGCTTTGGAAAACAAAATTAGATATATCTTCTATTTCTAAATCTATCTTTTTTTTCTTTTCTGCATCTACTACCATTGTTCTAAACTTATATATTACGAAATCTTTATTATCTTTTCCAACCCTAACTTGTTTAAATAGAGCTGGACCCTTTGAATCTAATTTGATCCATAAAAATAAAATTAAATATATTGGAGATAATACAATTATTCCTATTAAGGATAGTATTATATCTAAAAATCTTTTTATAACAAATTGTACTTTTTTACTTTTTATATCTTTTTCTACATCTATAATTGGCATTTCAAGCTCCATTTTCACCCTCCTAAGCAACCACTTTATTTTTTCTGTCTTTCAAAAACATATTAATATAAGAAAAAATAGATTTAACTTCTTTTCTATTTATATATACAATAAATAAAGATATAGCAATATCTATATAAAGATTATTATACAATACATCTAATGATGCTAATAATAACATAGATGCTGTATTTAATATATAAAAACCTAATTTAAATTTAAACCACAATTTTCTTGATATAAGAGTTCTTGACCAAAAGAACACAGTATAAGCTATACCTGTAGCTATGGAAGCTCCTAAAGCTCCATACTTTGGAACTAATAAGTAATTTAAAATATAATTAACTACTGCTGCTATTAATGATACTATTATATTATAAGATGTTTTTCTTGAAAAAGATATTCCTAAGCAAGTAGATTCTGATACAGTATACATTATAGGTAATAATAATAAAAATGGTACTATAGGAGCTGAACCAGCATAACTTGCCTTGAATATTTTTATTATTAAATCCTTAAATAAAATTATGCCTACAAACATAAAGTTCATAAAACACATTAGCATATTGCTTACTTTTATAAATTTTTCTCCTTCTACCTTTTCTTCATACCATCTAAAGGCAGTTGGTGTCCAAAAAGTACAAAATGCACTTTGAACTATACTTACTACAGTAACAATTTTAAATGCAACTGAATATAATCCTATTTCTTCAAAAGATGACCATTGTCTCATAGCTATTTTATCCATAGAATTCAAAAACCAAACAATTACGGATGCTGGTATTAAAGGTAACCCAAACCTAAACATTTTATTTATTAAAGCGTTATTTAGTTTAAATTTAGTAAACCAATATTCTCTTGTAAAAAAGCATTCAGCTATACACACAAAAACTAATGACACGAAACCTGCATTTATTATTCCTTTAAAACTTTTATCTATATATAAAAGATAAGGTACTAAAATTATTACATTTACAACTTTGCTTATTACATTAAAAAGAGAATACAATCTAGCTTTCTCTTCCATTCTTATCAATAATAAGCTAAATCTATCTATAACTGCAAAAGGTAATGATAATGCCAAAATAACTACTATATATCTATCAACAGTATCAATCATTAACACAGATAATGGCTTATAAAAAATAATAAACAAAACTCCTAGTACTAGTGAAAATATTAAAGGTGCAATTAAGGAATTCCAAAATAAAGATTTTTTATCTTCCTCTGAATTAAACTCTCTAGTAAAAGATTGATCCATACCTAAATATATAAACAATGAACTAATACTTAAAGCCATTGTATACATAGAAGCTTTTCCAAACTCTGCTGGAACTACAAAATATGCAGTTATAGGAACAGTAATAAAGCTAATAATAGCTGATATTATTGGTCCCATAGAAAAACCAATAAATCTTTTTATAAACTCCTTGGGACTATCACTCATATTAATTTCCTCCTAAGATAAATGCATTGAATTATAACATATTTTTAATAAACATTATAATCCACAAAAATATATTTATAGTATTTTTTAATTTTATCATAAATAAATTCTTAAAATACTGTTTATACTATATCAAAATTAAATTTCCTTTACAATATAATTAACTATTTATTTTTTAAACTTTAATATTTTTAATACCGGTTCTACTATATCCTGTATTTCTTCAACTTTCAATAAATATATAACTACAGCATAGCATATTGCACCAATAACCATACAAATTAAAACTGATATAGCACTACCTTTAGTTCCTGTTCCTAAGTTTAATAAAATAAATTTATTTACAAAAATAACTACCACTCCCATAAATAAAGCAGATAAAATTATCTTTGCAAAGGATGTAATCGTATTTTTAATATCTATACCATTTAATTTCTTGTTTAAATCTAACAACATAATTATAGTTATAATAATCGCTGATATAGTAGTTGCTAATGTAAGACCCCTAACTCCTAAATGTTTTATTAATAAAATATTTATAACTACATTTATTATTATGCCTATAAAACTATTAATCATAGGAGTTTTAGTATCTTTTATGGCATAAAAAGCTTTGTTTAATATATCTCTCACTCCATAAGCTATCATAGCTGGAGTATATAAAAGTAATGCCTGTGATGTTAAAGAAGCTGCTTCATTGCTGAAAGCTCCTCTTTTAAAAATTATATTTATAAGTGGTTCCCTAAGCACGGCAATTCCAACTGCTGCGGGAACCATTATTATAAGTATTATATTTATAGCTCTTCTTAATTTCACCTTATATTGTTTTTTATCATTTTTAGCAGCCAATTCAGATAGTGTTGGATAAACTATCATAGCTATCCCTATAGCGAATACTTCATAGGCCAATGTATTTATTTTATTTGCATTTTCCAATATAGTAGTTGCTCCCGCAAAAATAGTAGTGGCAAAAGCTCTATTTATAGCAAGATTCAATTGAATAACAGAAGTACTTATTATAACAGGCATTGTAAGTTTAAACATTTGCCTAGTCTTGCTATCCTCTAAATTAATATATGTACTATATTTATAACCCATTTTTTTATATTTAGGTATATTTATTATCAGTTGTGCAAAAAAGCCCAATACTACAGCTGCTGCAAACCCTACCATTCCATAGTTACTAACTAAAAAGACTAGATATATAATATATACTATATTAGATACCATTGCCATAGCTGCAGGTTCTAAAAATTGTTTATGAGCTTGCAACACTCCTGTAATAACACTCTGTAAACTTATAAAAATCAAAGATAATAACATTATTCTAGTTATTTTAATAGACGTATTGAAAACAATTAAATCTTTTTGAAATCCAGGACCAAAAATATAGATTATATATTTTGCAAATATTATCATTAATATAGTTAAAATAATAGTTCCTATAGAAAAGGTATTAAGCACATTATTTACAAATTTATTACTTTCTTTCTTGTTTCCACTTTCCAAATTCTCTGTATGCATTGGTATAAATGTAGTAGTTAACCCATAACTTATAGTAGTTAAAAGGTTCACTATACCCAATGAGAAAATGTATATATCTGTTATATCAGTAGCCCCAAATTTTGCCGCTATTAAAGAATCTCTTATTAGTGCAAAAACTTTTCCTAATATTATTAATAGCATAACAAAAACAGAATTTTTTAAAGCTTTGTTTTCCTTCATTTAATCCACTCCAAAATACTAAATCATATTTTTATAACATTCATAATAGGATTTACAAAAACTATCTATAGAATATTTATTAATCACAGTATCATATAGATTTTCACCTAAAATATTTAATTTACTTTTATTATTGTAAGCTTCTTTCATTTTATCATATATATCCAAAACTGAAGTAGGTTCTATTAAAAAGCCGTTATCTCCATTTACGGTATAAGATATATCTCCCACATTTGATGCTATTATCGGAACCTTTTTTATACCACTTTCTAATATAACTAAAGGAGGAGAGCCTCCTTCATTTAAAGATGTTAATATACTTATATCGGATATTTCTATGTAATCCTCTATATTTTCTCTAAAACCTAAAAATATAATATTCCTATTTAAATTTAGTTTATCTACTTTTTCTTTTAATTTTGCCTCTTCTACTCCATCTCCTAATAAAAGTAATTTTATATTTTTATATTCCTGTTTTAGCTTATAAAAAGCTTCAATTAATAAATTATGATTTTTAATAGGGTGCATTCTAGCTATCATTATATATACAAAATCTTTTTGTTCAATATTTAATTTTTCTCTTAAATCAGTGTTAGTTTTAACTTTATTTTTGTAATAATTTAAATCTATTCCATTATTCACTACAAATTTTTTACTTTCTATCTTATCTTTATTTAAAATATCTTTTATATAATTCGATACACATATATGATTATTAAAACTCTTTATTCCTTTAATACTTAATGGAGTAAATAAATAATATTTAATTTTATTATTTAAAAAGTCTTCTTTATAATTACTGTGTACAGTAGCTACTGCAGGTACTCTTAATCTTTTATTAATAAAATAGTGAGTAAAAAAAGCCTTAGCTCCATGAAAATTAACTATATCTATATTATTATTTTTTATATATTCCTCTATTTCTCTATTAATAAAACATTTTCTACTAAATAATTTTGTTTCTATTCCTAATTCTTTTGCTTTATCATATAAAGCCCCTTCTCCTATACATCCTAATACAGTATTAAATAAGTCTTTAGAATAATGACATAAATTTAAGACATGCTTTCCTCCACCACCTATATCATTACCTGTTATAATTTGAAGTGCTTTTATTTTAATCATCTCCTAGCATTCCATATTTCATAAACATAGTTCTGGCTTCACAGACAGTTTTTACTTCCTCCGAAACTTAAAAATTGTTATCTAGGGACATAGCCGCTCTTTACTCCCACTTTGAAGAAAAGCAGAGGGTCCAAATCTTTGATTTGGTGGAAATAGCTTTCACAGAGTGATATAGGAGTACTAGCGGGTAGTTATCGGATAAATATAATGATATTTAAAAAAGGAGTTTTAAACAACTCCTTTTACAAACTTTTATTTTGAATATTGTATGAATAAGAATCACTTATAGCTAAAAATATAAAAAAGAAAGCTATTACTTTAGGTGCTGAAAAAAAATTATCTATGAAATTCATAAACATAAAGGCTACTATAGACGCTGTAAACCCTTTATAAAAATGCTTATAAAAATTATTATCCACATTATTGGAAAACCTATTATTTTTAATAAGGGAAGATATTAAAAATCCTATTAATGATATAGAACCTACTATACCTAATTCACATTGAGCTTTTAAATAAGCATTGTGTGGATGAAAATTTTCATGTGCTTTATAGTATCCAATTTTTTTTACTTTTTTATAATATTCTTCATATAGAGTTCTATAATTTCCATTTCCCACACCTAATATTTTATTATCTTTTATCATCTTTAAAGCTATTTCCCATAAACTTAGTCTTGATAAGTTTTGACTCAAATTACCAATATCTCTAATTCTGTTAGATATTTGCGGTATCATTAACCCTATGGGAATTGCTATAATTACTCCATATATTAATCTAAAATTATATATAAATATTAGAGCAATATATCCTATAATAAGAGCTAGCCAAGCATTTCTTGAAAACGATAGTATTATATTTAATAAAAATATTAATGTTGTAAAACCAAAAATAATTTTTTTATTAATCTGTTTTTCTTTTATAAATAATATGATAAATGGGAAAATAAATAAAATAAAAAATGCACCTAAGTTATTTGAGTTTTCTAGTGTAGACACTATCCTTGAAACTGCTTCCCCGCCACCATAATATTTTATCCCTTTTCCTAAACAATACTGCGCTATACCTATAATCGATATAACCATAGCTGATGCTATTGAGGAATACATAATCCTATTTATCATTTTTTTATCAATAATATAATATTTAATCATAAAAAATAAAAATAAATAGGTACTAATTCTTATAGATTCTTTTAAAGCTAAATTTTTATCTACAGCATATGATATGCTTATAAACATCATAGCTATCCATAAAAACATAAATAATGAATTATAATTTATAAAAAAATCTCTTTTTATTTCATATACAAACTTTTTCCTTATATCCTTATTTATAATAACAGCTATCATAAATATAATCATCATGACTGCTAATAAAACATCTGCATTTAAAGGTATATTTTTATATTTAAATTTACTAGGTAATATAGGTAATATAACTATATATACACTTATAATGTAAGATAAAAAATTTCCAAATTTCTTCATAACTATTTTCTCCCTAAATCATCATTAAATAAAATATACTTTACTGTTTTTATTATTCATAATAAATTATAACATATACTTTTATTTTTCAGGAATTATAGAATTTATTTTATAATTAGGTAATATAGCTTTTCCTCCTATAGCAATTATATTTGTATTATTTTGTAATTTATCATAAGCAAAGTCTGTTATACTTTTAGGAATTTGTCTAGTTGTAGGAACTAATAGTATTGGACTTTTACTAATTGCAGCTAATGGAGCACAGGATAACGCATCTGCATAATCCATATTTGATGGATCTCCAATTGCCATATAAACTTTTGATAAATCCAATTCATCAATAAATCTATTTAAAACTTTAGTATTAGTTTCATACCTATCCTTTCCACCTATTCTCTCAAAAACTATACTTTGATTTGTTTTTTTTATATCATTGCATACTTTTTGAGATATAGCTTCTTCCCCACCTATTACTATAATCTTATTAGGATTTAATCTCTTAATTTCATTTATTGTAAATGAATTTATACTATTACTTTCTGCTAATAATATAGGACATTGATTTTTACTTGCCAAAGGAACAGCCCTTAAAGCATCTGCATAGTTTTCTCCACTAGCTAAAATAATTGTATCAATATATTCTTTTATTAATAACACTTTCATATAATTTAAATGTTTTTTGTGCATTATGTTTCCATGTAAATCCTTCTATAATAGTTTTTTTAGCATTTTTACCAATATTATCTGCAATATCTTTATTTACTAGTAAATTATCTATTATATCAACTAAATTTTCCACATTATTGGGCTCTACTAAAAATCCATTTTCTCTATGTTTTATTACATCTTCTATTCCTTCACCTTTTATTCCTATAACTGGTATACCTTGAATCATAGCTTCTACATAAACCACCCCAAATCCTTCTTTCCAACTTGGCAAAGAAAAAATTCTACACTTCCTCATATATTTTATAACATCTTTATGATCCAACTTACCTAAGAAAGATACATTTTTCTGCAAATTATATTTTTCTACAAGTTTGTTTAGATTTGCTCTTTCAACTCCATCTCCAATTATATAATACTTTAGATTAGGATATTTTTTTACTAACTTACTCATAGCTTTTATGTTAATATCAATTCCTTTTGTTTTTATGAGATTAGATACACTTAATATGTCTATATTGGGAATTTCTTCACTATATACATATTCATTTTCTATAATTTCATTAATATCTACTCCATTATTTATAACTTGAATTTTTTTATAAACAGAATAATCTTTAACTATATTTTTTAATTTAGTACTTACTGTTATTATTTGATCCCCGGAATTCAATACTTCAAAAACCCTATTTCTTAGCACTTCACTTTTATTTATAGTGTTCTGAAAATCCTGTCCATGTATAGTTATAACATGTGGTATGTTAAAGTTTTGACTTAGCAACATTCCACAATACCCATCTGGTAATGCCACATTTGAGTGTATAATATCAAATTTAAATTTTTTATTTAATTCATAAGCCAATTCTTTTACACCTTTATACATTCTTTGTCCTGATTTATGAAAAGAATAGCCTTTAGGAAATTCTATATATCTAGGATAATAAACCTCTATTCCATCTATTTTATCTTTTAACGGAACTCGAGAATATTCATTCCATTTTTTGCTTATCTTGTTTAAGGGGAATCCAGCCCAAGGTATAGGAGAAATAACTTTAACATTACAGCCTAAAGAAACTAACTCTTTAACTTGTTTATGTACAAAAATTCCAGATATTCTATTAAATGTTGAAGGGTACATATGTGATAAAATTAAAATATTCATCTTAAAACCCCTTTTATAATTAATATTTTCTTCAATTTGTAATCATTGTCATGTAAAATTATATAAAAAGTATAAAATAACTAATATATTATTATTAGTTATTTTATTTATACTTTTAAATATAATGTTTTTAATTTATCTTGATGTTTTTTTATTATTTTCTATAGATTTTTTAGATTTTATAACATAAAAAGCTAATAAACCTTGTAAAAACCCTAAACCATAACTAATATGTAATATTGGAAAAATTATTGGTATATATTTCAATACACCTTTTTCATCTTTACTGACTCTATAAGAAAATATTAAATCACTTAATAAATAAGTCAGTAATTCTATAACCCATAAAATAAAAATAGGCTTAAAAAACATTCCTAATAAAAATCCTAATATATTAGTTAATACAAAAGACATAGGTACCAAATGTCTTATAGACGCCGTTCTACCATGCTTTTGCATAACTTTTACTTTCCAAAATCCATATTGAAAATATTGTCTCCATAATTTTTTCAACGAATCCCTACTATAATAGAAAGATTTAATTTCCGGAGAGAGTAATATTTTATATCCATTTTTAACAACTCTATAATTTATTTCATCATCCTGATTTCTAACAAGTTCTTCATCAAAATATCCTATTTCATCTAAAACACTTCTTCTATATGCTCCAAATGCAACTGTATCTACAAATGTTTCTTTTTTAGCATATCTAAATAAAGCATTACCTACCCCAAATGGAGAACTCATAGCTAATGCTATAGCTTTTCCTTTATTAGAATTGTTTAATGTTTCTATTGGTCCTCCGACACATCCTATATTTGAATTCTTTGATAGAAATTCTATATTTTTTTTAATAAAATCTTTATCTGCATAAGCATGTGCTCCAAATATAATAATTACATCTGCCATACTATTCTTTATACCTAAATTCATTCCTTTAGGAGCAGTTATTCCTTCATTTAATACTAACTTTACATTTTTATAATTTTCTTCATATTTTTTAACTATATCCTGGGTACCGTCTGTAGATATACCATCACAAACTAAAACTTCATATAATTCTTTAGGATAATTTTGATTAACAAAAGAATTTAAACATTTTTCTATATATCCCACTTCATTTTTACAAGGAATAACAACTGAAACTGTTGTAACCTTCGCTCTGTTCATGACTCCACCTCCTCTGGCTAATTATTTATACGACCTTTAGAATTATTAACTTCAATCAATCCTAATATTAAAAATATTATGATTGTACCAGTTATTACACCTTTATGATTAAATTCGTTTCCAGTTAAAGTAGAGAAAATAAGATATGTTACTAATGATACAATTAAACTTCTGTTCTTACTATAATCTTTAAAAGCAACCTTTAATCTGTTTAACATAATCAATATATATGTTAATAAAGAAATTACTCCAAATTCCACTCCTATTTGTAATACTAAATTATGTGCATGTTCAAGCATATAATGTGCTGCCTTAACTTTCCATCTTAACCCTTCTGGCATCATTAAATATCCCCTAGTTGCAAATTCCTTATAATATTCGGGGAAACTACTCATTCCTACTCCAAATGGATAATCTTTAATAATTCTAGCATCTGTATATATAGATTGAATTCTAGCTATTGAAGATTCATTTTCTAAAAAGCTTGATACATTATTACCTCTAGTTAATATAAATGACATTGCTGGCTTAATTAATATAGCTCCTATAATTACCATAGCTATTACTAATTTTTTATATTTCTTACTTATTAAAATTAAAAATAAAGCTATAAGCGCACTTAACCAAGCTCCCCTAGTAAAAGTTATTAATAATGCTATAGTTTGTATAAATAAAGAACTATAGAAGAATCTTTTTTCAGCTTTGCTTTTTTTATTATATAAAATATATTCTAATACAAAAGGCATCACAGTAACTAAAATTCCTGCAAATATATTAACATTGTGATATCCAAATGTTAATAGCGCTCTATTTTTATTTATATTGTGTAAAGATATACCATCCTTAAATATTTGTACAAATCCATACAAACAACTTAAATTAACACTAAAAATTACAGAATAAAGTAAATTTTTTATATCATTTTGATCAAATAAACTTATTATAATTAACATAAACATAATTGGTGTAACTACACCCAAATATGTATCCGCCATACTTTTCCAAAAATAAACAGAATATACATTTGAATTATATACGAATAATACAAATATGGCTATTAATATGTAAAATTTAAATGTGCTTTTATCACAATTTTTCAACTTATTTTTTATATTAATAAAAATATTTTTTATATTGTATATAAAAATAATGCTGATATATATAGTTTCGAATGATATTTTAAATACGAAAAAATCTATTTGAACAAATTTACGTGCTGTAACAAAAAATGGCAAAGAAATTAAAAATAATAATACTGATTTTTTTACATCTTTAAAAGACAAATATATTTCATTTAATAGTAAAAAAGTAGCAGTAAATAACATAAAAATATCTTTTTTACTATTTCCACTAATATTCAAAATAGCTATTATAAAAGATAACAAAAAACTACATCCAAGTACTTTTTTATTATACTGTAACATTCTCTGTAAGTAATATTTCATTTTTATTACTCCTTATTAAACTTTTAAACTTTATTTTTTAAATGTATTTAGTTGTATTTTTCTATATTTTTGAGTTAAATCACAATATTCTTTATAGGCATAATTAAGTTCTTTTATGACTTCATCTACTGGTTTATTGCCTTTGATGGCGTCTACAGAAAGTTTTACTGTTTTAGCTGAATCTCTAGATATAAATATTGATGGATCTGACACCTCGGTTTTAAAATTTGAAACTTCATTATATTCTTTATAAATATCATTTTTAACCTGTGCTTCTTTTATCGTAGGAGATATTGCCATTCTAGTATTTAAAATTTCTTTATTAGTATCTTCTGACACTAACCACTGAAAAACTTCCTTTACTGCCTCTTGTTCTTTTTTACTTTTTTCCATTATATAATTATTAATACATAAAAAATTTGAATTAGATAAATAATATTGTTTATCTCCATTAGACTCTTTAAATTTAGGTAAATTATTTATACCTACCTCAAAATTCAAAGGTATTATATTAGAAAAATATCCTTTATCTTCAAAAGTAGATAATTGCATTGCTACATTGCCTTGATAAAAATTTGTTCTTATATCCTTTTTACTTTTTTTATCAAATTCAGTATCTAATAAATTTTCCTTATATAGTTTGTTATATATATTTAAAATATTTCTAGATGAATCAAATTTGTATTCACCATTTTTATAATCCCAAAATGATGTATACACATTATCTAGATTAACACTTGGTTCCCCTATAGATTGCTTAAAATCTTCATATTCCATAATTGGGAATTGAAATGGTACTATATCTGGAAATTGTTTTTTTATTTTCCTACTATATTCTATTAATTCGTCCCAATTTTGTGGTGGTTTATTTGGATCAAGCCCCGCTTTTTTAAATATTTCCTTGTTCCATATAAATTTTACATTTTCTTCATTCAATCTTACACCAATAGGATTACCATTAAAATATACAAAATCATCTGGCTTCATATTATCTATAGTATCTAAATTTTTGATATAATTATCCTTAATTAACTCAAAAAAACCATACATCATTATATCCGGGCCTTTTTCTGCTGCTAAAGCGGTTTTTAGTATATTACCATAATCTCTATTGTCATATAAACTTAACATAATATAAACATCTTTATGTTTTTCATTAAATTTTTGAGCTTGGTACTCTCTTGTATTTGAAACTCTATCCTTAGGCAACCAAATTCTAACTATAGTTTTATCCTTTAAAAAATCATAGTCACTATTATTACTTTCCTTTTTACTTAAATCCAATTTATATAAAGTAGATAATATAATTAGAAGTAAACAAATTATACTAGTAAATATTAAATATAAATTTTTACGTTTTTTCTCCATAACATACAACTCCTGTGTATCTATTTAAATACATTATTTATTATATCTAAAATTTTATAAGAAGCTTTTCCATCACCAAAAATGCTCTTTTGATACCCATTAGGTTGAAAATTTAATATGGAATTTAAAATTTTATTTTTATCAGTTCCAACCACTATATTCCACCCATTTTTAACAGTTTCTACCCATTCTGTTTCATCTCTCATAGTTATACATGGTTTTTTCATAAAGAAAGCTTCCTTTTGAACACCGCCACTATCAGTAACTATTTTTTGAGAATTCATTTCTAAAGTAATCATATCAAGATATCCTACTGGTTCTATTAATTTTATATTATTACTAAATTGCAAATTATAATCTTCTATGTATTTTTTAGTTCTCGGATGAAGTGGTAATACTATTTTCTTTCCACTTTCATTTAGCGCTTCTATTATATTCTTTAATCTATTTATATCATTAGTGTTTTCTGCTCTATGTATTGTTGTTAAAATATATTCTCCAGATTTTATAGAAATTTTATTTAATATACTTTCCTTTTCTTCTGCTAACTTTTTAAAATGCAATACGGCATCAAACATTACATCTCCTACATTATGAACATTTTGATTAATACCCTCATTATGAAGATTATCTTCTGCTGTAACTGTAGGAACAAATAATAATTTAGATATGTGATCTGTAAGAATTCTATTTTGTTCTTCTGGCATATTCATATTAAAACTTCTAAGTCCAGCTTCTACATGAGCTACAGGTATTAACAATTTACTGGCACACAAAGCCCCAGCTAATGTAGAATTAGTATCACCATACACTAATACTAAATCTGGTTTTTCTTTTAAATATATTTTTTCTAAATCTATAAGCATTTTTCCAGTTTGCTCACCATGATTTCCAGAACCTATTTCTAAATTATAATCTGGCTTAGGTATTTGTAACTCTTCAAAAAATACTTTAGACATATTCTTATCATAATGTTGCCCAGTATGAACTAATATTTCTTTATGTTCTTTTCTTATTATATTAGATACGGCAGCTGCCTTTATAAACTGAGGGCGTGCACCAACTACAGTTAATATCTTCATAGATTATCTCCTCCAAAATTCATAACACTATTAATTGTTTTTTAGTTCCTTATAAGCATTTAAAAGTATCTTACCTTCACTTTCCCATGAATACTTTTCTAAAACAAAATTTCTGCCGTTTTCCCCTAGTTGTTTCATTAACTTTTTATCAACTAATAATTTTTGTATTTTTCTAGATATATCTTCAGGATTTTTAGGATCTATCCCTAAAAAACAATCTTTAAATACACAATTCCAATATTTAAAATCTGACATAATCATAGGTAATTCACAGGCCATATACTCAAATGGTTTATTAGGTAATGCTGATACATGATTATCCACAGGCCAAAAATTAACTATCCCAATATCTGCTTTTTTCATATAAGAGTATGCTTCTTTTTGTGGTATTAGTCCAAAATACTCTACATACTTCCATCCCTTTGACTTCATGCACTCTTCTTCATAACTTTTATTTTCCCATTTCCCTAAAAGCCATAACTTAACTTCACCATTTAAAAGTTCCATTGCATCAATAACTTCTTTTATTCCTCTTATTTTAGTTAATCCACCAACATATATTACGATAGGTACTTTCTTTTCTATATCTATAGCTTTTATAGAATCAATATCTGAAATAACAGGAAAATTTCTAATTATTACGGTTTTATTCATATCAAAGTTCTTAGCAATATCCTCTGAAACACATACTATTTTATCAAAATTATTAGATGCCTTTTTTTCATATTTATTAAAGATATTAGATACTAGGTTTCTTATAATATCGCTTTTTAACCATTCTTTAGTTAATATCTGCTTAGGTACATCCTCATGTACATCATATATAACTTTCTTACCTAACCTCTTCAATTTTATACCTACAGGTATTAATTCCGGGTCATGAAAATGGTATATATCTGCATCAATTTCTACAGCTTTTTTAAAAGCTATTTTTCTCTTTTTAAAAAACCTATAAAACCTACCATTTTTCTTTGGAAGATGAACTATTTTTACATCATCTGAGATTTCATCTTTATCGTTTGCTATTAATAAATATATATCATCCCCATTTTTTGCAATGGTCCTACATTCTTTATGATATATTCTAGTATCAAATGTAGGATGCGCTGTAGATATATGACAAATTTTAGTTTTCATTATTTATTTCCTCTCTAAGCTACTGATTTTCCAACAATTGTTCTTGCGGTACATCCTTAAATATTTTTGCTGGAGCTCCTGCAACTATTTTGGCTTTTTCTACATCTTTAGTTATTAAACTTCCTGCTGCTGCAAAACCATCTTCATTTATTGTTTTTCCTGGCAATACAACTGCACCTGCTCCTATTCTTCCACCCTTTTTAACTGTAACTCCTTTAAATTTTCCAAATCTTTCTTTTGATCGAGCAGCATAATTATCATTAGATGTTACTACACAAGGAGCAATAAAAACATAATCTTCTACTTCTGAATATGCTGTTAAATATACATTAGTTTGAATTTTACAATTAGAACCTACTGTACAAAAGTTTTCTATAGTTGCCCCTTTTCCTATTATAGTTCTCTCTCCTATAGATACATCTTCTCTTATAACAGCTAAATCGGCAACTAAAGTTTTGTTACCTATTTTAGATCCTATATATACTATTACTCCTGCTCCTATTAGGCATTCATCATTAATTTGACATGGTTCAAATTTTTTATTATCTTTAAATATACTATTTACTGATCTCATAGGCTCTTTTCCTATTACAGCATTATCATCTACCCTTACATTATTGCCCATAACTGTTCCTTTATGTATAATTACATTATGTCCTATAATACAATTTTCACCTATAACTACATCATCTTCTATAACAGCAAATCTTCCTATTTGAACGTTATTACCTAATTTAGATTTTGGTGATATATAATTCATTTCCATGTTTCCACTCCTATATAAAATAAAATTTTAAAATTACCACCATAATATAATATCATATTTTGATGGTAATTTTTAAAAATTAAACTTTATTTAATAATTTATTTATTTATCTTTTCTACATTTACCATATCCATGGTTGAAAAATTGTTAAATGGGAATTTAACTGGCATACCTGTAAGCCTTGATTTATAAGCGGCTAATATTATTGCCATACCTTTTTTACCTTCTTCACCACTTACTAGAGGTGATCTATCTTCTTTTATAGCATCTATTGTATCTTTAAATAATGGAGTATGGCCAAAACCATATACTGAATCCGGATCTCCCTCTTGAGCTTTTAATATATCTTCTTCTTCATTTTCTGTTCCATCTTCAAATTTCCAAGTTTCTATTTTATTAACGGCAAGTCCACCTATGCAGGCTGTACCTTTTTCTCCAAATACACTTAAAGTTTCTTCTAAATTTTTAGGATATACACAAGCACTTCCTTCAATCATTCCTATAGCTCCATTTTTAAATCTTATTACTATAGCTCCAAAGTCTTCTGCTTCTATATCTCTTAAAAAAGTGTCACATTGAGCGTAAACTGTATCAATTTCTCCACCCATCATCCATTGAAGTAAATCTATATTGTGTATACATTGATTCATCAAAGTACCACCATCAAGTTCCCAAGTTCCTCTCCATGGAGCTTGATGATAGTATCCCATATTTCTATTCCATAATATTCTTGCAGTACCATTTACTAATCTTCCGAATCTATTAGCTTCTACTGCTCTTCTTAATTGTTGTATTGGTTTATTAAATCTATTTTGATGACTTACACAAAGCTTAACATTATTTTTCTTTGCTGATTCTATCATTTTATCTGCATCATCTATAGATAATGCCATAGGTTTTTCACATATTATGTGTTTTTTCTTATCCATACAGTTTATAGCTATTTCTGGGTGATATCCACTTTCTGTAGCTATAGTAACTACATCTATATCTTCCTTTTCCAACATTTCTTTATAATCTGCATATATATTTACATTAACTGCTTCATCTAATTTTGATATATAATCATTTTTCTTCTCTATAGCTTTTTCTTCAAGCACATCACAAACTGCTACTAATTCAGCTTCTTCTTTATTATTTATTATAGCTTCAACATGTTTATAAGAAATTCTTCCGCAACCAACAATAGCAAATTTTAATTTTTTCATTACTATACCTCCAAATTTTATTAATTAGGATAAGTCCAAAAGAACTTATCCTATTATTAATATTATAGTTTGTGTATTTTTTCTCTATTATTTTTTACATCCTTTGTAGCATTTCTTGTATCATATAAAATTTTAGCTTTTTCTACTATGTGTTCATAATCATAGCAACTATGGTTTGTAGTTATAATTACAATATCAGCTTCTTCTAATCCTTTTTCTAAGTCTACTGATTTATATAATTTACCTTTATGTTTAAATTCAGGTATATATGGATCATTAACTTGTACATTAGCTCCATTTTCTTCTAAATGTTCTATTACTTTTAATGTTGGAGATTCTCTCATATCATCTATATCATTTTTATAAGCAGCACCTAGTAATAAAACCTTTGATCCATTCATAGCCTTTTTATCTTCATTTAATAACTTCATAGCATTTTCTACTACAAATTCAGGCATACGGTCATTAATTTCTCCTGATACTTCAATTAATCTTGTATGGAAATCATATTCTTTAGCTTTCCATTCTAAATAGAAAGGATCTAGTGGTATGCAGTGTCCTCCAAGACCTGGACCTGGATAAAATGCCATAAATCCATAAGGTTTTGTTTTAGCTGCATCTATAACTTCAAATACATCTATATTCATTTTTTTACATAATATAGCCATTTCATTAGCTAATCCTATATTTATATTTCTAAATGTGTTCTCTAATATTTTTTCCATTTCAGCTACTGCTGGTGAAGATACTACATATACCTCTCCCTCTAAAACGCTTCTATAAAGCATAGCAGCCACTTCTGTACAATCTTTTGTACAACCACCTACAACTTTAGGTGTATTTTTAGTTTTAAATTGTTTATTACCTGGATCAACTCTCTCTGGTGAAAATCCTAAGAAGAAATCTTTTCCACATTTTAATCCTGTGTCTTCAAGTATTGGTTTTAAAATTTCTTCTGTTGTTCCTGGATATGTTGTACTTTCAAGAACTACAAGCATACCTTTATGAATATGTTTTGCAATACTTTTAGTTGAACTAACTACATAAGATATATCAGGTTGTTTATATAAATCTAATGGTGTTGGTACACATATAGCTACTGCATCCACTTCGCTAACAAAAGAAAAATCTGTAGTCGCCTTTAATTTTCCTTCTTTAACCAAATCAGCTAACTCATTGTCAACTATATCGCCTATATAGTTTTTACCTTCGTTAACTAATTCTACTTTTTTATCTTGAACATCAAAACCTATAACTTCAAATCCAGCTTTAGCTTTCTCTACAGCTAGTGGAAGCCCTACATATCCTAATCCTACTACGCCTAATTTAGCTGTTTTATTTTCTAATTTAGTTATTAAATCCCTTTTTAATTGTGACATTTTTATACCTCCTAGTACAACGCACAAACGCTTAATTTATATATTTTTAATTTTTTGTGATTATATCATACTTACTATTAATATATTAACTTAAATTTATTTCTTGCTTTTTAAATATTATTTTTTCTTTTATATGTTGGAACTTTCTTTTCTATTAATTTAAATATTTCACCTTTATTATTATAAACAACTTTCTTAAATTCTTCTATAGATTTTTCTACAAATGCTATGTCATTTTCTATAGGTTTTTCCACAAATATCTTATCATGTTCTGTGGATGTTAAAGCTATTTCATCCATTAATAGCTCTTCATATAATTTTTCCCCAGGTCTTAATCCTGTATACTCAATTTTAATGTCTTCTTCTGGTTTGTATCCAGATAAAGTTATCAAATCTTTAGCTAAATCTACAATTTTAACTGGCTTTCCCATATCTAAAACAAATATTTCTCCACCTTTTGCCATAGCAGCAGCTTGTATAACTAATTGAGCTGCTTCTGGTATAGTCATAAAATATCGATTTATTTCTGGGTGTGTTACAGTAACAGGCCCACCATGAGATATTTGTTTTTTAAACAATGGAATAACTGATCCATTACTTCCTAAAACATTTCCAAATCTAACTGCCACAAACTCAGTTTTACTTATTTTATTAAAAGCTTGAATCATTATTTCACAAAATCTTTTTGTAGCCCCCATAATATTAGTTGGATTAACAGCTTTATCTGTACTTATTTGTACAAATCGTTCAATTTCAAATTCATGAGCACATTTTATCAAATTATATGTACCTATTACATTATTTTTAATAGCTTCTGCTGGATTCTCTTCCATTAATGGTACATGCTTATGAGCTGCTGCATGAAAAACTACACTTGGATTATATAATGAAAATATATCTTTTAATCTCTTTTCATCTCTTATAGACGCTATTATAACAGCTTTATCTAACTCTGGATATTTATAATTCAGTTCCATTTGAACATCATAGGCATTGTTTTCATATATATCTAATATTAGAAGTTTTTTAGGTGAAAATTTAGCTATTTGCCTGCAAAGTTCTGAGCCTATAGAACCCCCTCCACCAGTAACTAAAACTACTTTATCCTTTATATACTTATTTATACAACTATCATCTAATTTAACTTCTTCTCTTCCAAGCAAATCCTCAATGCTTACATCTCTTAACTTGCTCATATTAAACTTACCTTGTATTATTTTATCCATACTTGGTAAAGTTTTTAGTTTACAACTAGTTTCTTTACATATAGATACTATTTCGCTTTTTATTGAAGGTGATGCTGAAGGTATAGCTAATATTATTTCATCTATTTTTTTATTTTTAGATATCTTTATAATACTTTCTCTTCCACCTAAAACAGGTATACCATTTATTCTTTTTCCTAACTTTTCTATATCATCATCTATAAGACCTATTATTCTATAATTTAATTCCTTATTTCTTTTTATTTCTTTTATAATAAGCGCTGCTGCATCCCCTGCCCCTATTATAAGTAACTTCTTTTCTTTAGAATCACAGTTACATTTATTTTTATTAGATTCCTTATCTTCTATAACTCTATATATAAATCTTGTGCCACCTAAAGATACTATAGACAAAATCCAAAATATTATATGTACAGTAAATGGGAATCTATAATAATTACTTTCTAGAATTTTATAATTAATAAAATAACTATAAATTATGAATATAATATTAGATATAGAAACTGAATAAATTATAGACATAAGTTCTTCTACTGAAGCATATTTCCATATACTACTATATAAATTAAATATTTTATTAAAAAATAATATTATTATTATAACTGGAATTACTGATAATTTAAAAAATATCATATATTTTTTTAATTCTAAAGATAGAACTGTAGACATACCAAAATCAAATCTTAGTAAAATTGCTAAATACAAAGATAAAATTATTAATAATATATCATAAAGAATCAATTTCTTATCTTTTCTCATACTATCACTTCCTTAAACTCTAAACTCTACTTATTTATTTTACATCATTGATAAAATTATTCAACAATTTTTTGCAATATCTTTATTTTATCATACATACAATAAATAGAAAATATAATTTAAAATTTATTACAATATTTCAAAAAACCGTCGATATTAAATATATCAACGGTTTTCTAAACTACATACTAAATAATTTTGTTATTGCATTGTAAAGTTTTTGAGCTATTTGATTTTGATAAGAGTCGTTATTTAACTTTCTAACTTCTGTATCATTAGAAACAAACCCGGTTTCTACAAGTACAGAAGGCATTAAAGCATTTCTTGTAACATATAAATTGTGATCCTCTATACCCCTATTTGCTCCTCCTAAAGAAGACATCTCATTTACTATAAGTTGTGATAACACTTTGCTTTTTAATGCTGCATCACAAGGAGTTCTATCATACCACACATCACCCTGCATATATACTCCTGAATTATCTAAATTAGGTCTATATGTGCTATAGTGTGCACCGTATCCATTAACTGATGAAGCATCGGTTGAATCAGCATGTATACTCATAAATAAATCAGCTTTTATACTATTAGCTACATTTATTCTATCTTCTAAATTTTGTGTTACTGAAGGATAATTATAATTATCTACCTTATCTCTAGTATAAATAACATTATATCCTTTAGATTTAAGAAGATTTCCTAGCTTAATAGTAATCTTTTGAACTATATCTGCTTCGTGCAAAGACCCTGTTGCTTTAGAAGATACTGCACCTGAATCCCTGCCTCCATGTCCTGCATCTAAGACTATAGTTTTTATTAAACCACCTTGAACATTATATTCTTCATACTTATGATTATCTAATTTTTCTTGGCTATATTTATCTTTTACATGTACTCCTATTAAATATTTTCCAGACTTATTTGGTGTCCATGTAGCTGTATTACTAGAACTATAATCTCTTATTTTTGTCCATAAATTTTCTGTTAAATCTTTTATCCAATATTCATACAATACACCATTAAGGCTTTCTGCATAAGCTTTTATATTGTATGATTTTCCTGATTGCAATTCATTGTTCTGTATACTTTTTCCATCCAAACTTACTTCTAATAAGTTGCTAATAACAGCCTTTTTAGATAATTTTATATTATACTCTACATATTTATGATTATCTAATCTTTCTTGGCTATATTTATCTTTTACATGTACTCCTATTAAATATTTTCCAGATTTATTTGGTGTCCATGTAATTTCATTGCTTGTACTATAGTCTTTTATTTTTGTCCATAAATTTTTTGATAGATCTTTTATCCAATATTCATACAGTACACCATTTGAACTTTTCCCATAAGCTTTAATTTTATATATTTCTCCTGCTTCCAAATCATTATTTACTATTTTATTGTCATTTAAGCTTATTTCTAAATTATCAATGGTTGCCTTTTTAGGGGATACTACACTATATTCTTCATACTTATGATTATCTAATCTTTCTTTACTATATTTATCTTTTACATGCACTCCTATTAAGTATTTTCCGGATTTATTTGGTGTCCATGTAATTTCATTATTTGTACTATAGTCTTTTATTTTTGTCCATAAATTTTTTGTTAAATCTTTTACCCAATATTCGTATAATACACCATTTGAACTACTTCCATAAGCTTTTATTTTGTGTACTTGTCCTAATTGCAATTCATTATTTACTATTTTATTACCATTTAGACTTACTTCTATATTATCAATGGTTGCCTTTTTAGGAGATACTACACTATATTCTTCATACTTATGATTATCTAATCTTTCTTTATTATATTTATCTTTTACATGTACTCCTATTAAGTATTTTCCGGATTTATTTGGTGTCCATGTAATTTCATTACTTGTACTATAGTCTTTTATTTTTATCCATAAATTTTTTGTTAAATCTTTTACCCAATATTCGTATAATACACCATTTAAACTACTTCCATAAGCTTTTATTTTGTGTACTTGTCCTAATTGCAATTCATTACTTACTATTTTATTACCATTTAAACTTACTTCTATATTATCAATGGTTGCCTTTTTAGGAGATACCACATTATATTCTTCATACTTATGATTATCTAATCTTTCTTTACTATTCTTATCTTTTACATGTACTCCTATTAGGTATTTTCCAGGTTTATTTGGTGTCCATGTAATTTCATTGCTTGTACTATAGTCTTTTATTTTTGTCCATAAATTTTTTGTTAAATCTTTTATCCAATATTCATACAATACACCATTTGAACTACTTCCATAAGCCTTTATTTTATATACTTGTCCTAATTTCAAATCATCATTTACTACCTTATTTCTATTTAGATTTACATCTAACTTCTCAATAGTTGCTTTATTTGAAATATCTGTGTTTTCTTCTGCTTCACCAGAATTAGATAAATATTTTGCACTGTTCATCATAGTAACTATACTTTTACCATAATTATTATCTGCAGCCCATCCTTTATCTGGATAATTAGGATTTTCTCCTATTCCTAACCACTCAACATAAGGAGTTATTCCTCTTTGTACATATGTAAATCGAGGATCTACACAAGCATTATTTAGTTCCTCAGTGCTAGAATAAGCTTTTAAATGTTGAATAACAGCTCTTACTCCTGTTCTTGTATCTTTAAAATAAGCACCACATGCACCATTACCTGTAGCACCAATACCTGCAAAATTATTTTGACTTTCTTTTACATCTCCTGTAAATTTCAAAAAATTTGTTTCCTTCATTATTTGTGCAAAAACTACATCAGCTCTTATTCCTTCTATATTAGCTTCTTGCCATACTATAGAAATAAACTCCTTTATAGTTTGATCACTTTTTTCATTATTTCTTGTCCTAAAATAATTTAATGCTTGTTCCTGTGTTAATTGAGATTGTCCCATTATATTAGTAGTGCTACTAGCATCAACTTTAACTGAATTTGCACAACTTATAATTATGCTAATAAAAATTAAAGCCGTAAAATTTATGAATAAGTTTGTTATTTTTTTTACCCTCATATTTCCCTTGTTTCCCCCCCTTTCTTCTAATTTAAATGTTTTTTTACAATTCATAAATTCACCTCCTTTGTAAATTATTATACCATATGTTTAATTTAAGTTTTTATATATATATTATATAAAACATAAAAAAATCACCAATTATACAATTAATTGATGATTTTTCATATTTAAAAATTTATTAAATTGAATTTTAATAAGAAATTCATTATTATTTTATTAGTTTATATAAAGCTAGTTCCTAATATTCCTTTGGCAATAGCTTCTGCACATTTTTGCTGAAACCAATCAGAATTTAAAAGAACTTCTTCATTTCTATTATCTATAAAACCTAGTTCAACTAATATTGATGGACTTATAGTGTTTTTCAAAACATAATATCCTGCTGTTTTAACCCCTCTATCATATAAACCAATAGAATTTATAAGTTCATTTTGGACCTTTTCTGCAGCTTCCTTTCCTTTTGCACTTCCATCATAATAGTAAGTTTCTGTACCATGAGCTGATCCATTAAAACTATTAGTATGTATACTTACATATAGATCTGTATTATTACTATTTGCAATTGCTACTCTAGCCGCTAAGTCTTGTGTTTCATTTGAAGGCCAAGTTACATTATCAGTAGTTCTAGTATAAATAACGCTAATTCCATTACTCTCTAAAATTTTTCCCAATTTTAAAGCAACTTTTAATGTAACATCTTTTTCTTTAATGCCAGTTGGCCCTACAGCCCCACTATCATATCCTCCATGCCCTGCATCAATAACTATAGTTTTCTTATTATACGCTATGACATTATATTCCATATATTTATGATCATCTAACTTTTCCTTGCTATATTTATCTTTCACATGTATTCCTACTAGATATTTTCCTGCTTTTGTTGGAATCCAGTTCATACCATTTCCTGTGCCATAGTCTCTTATCATTTCCCATACTTGAGTGTAAGGATCCTTTATCCAAAACTGATATAGAACTCCATTAGCACTGCTTCCACTACCTTTTATAGTATAGGATTTGCCTTGTTGTAAATTTCCATTTGTTACTACAGATCCATTTAAGCTTACTTCTAAACTACTAATAGTTGCTTTAGAGCTATTTTGTTCTACATTATATTCTACATATTTATGATCATCTAATTTTTCTTTACTATTCTTATCTTTAACATGAATTCCTACTAAATATTTTCCTGTTCTTGTTGGAATCCAATTCATACTATTCCCTGTACCATAATCTCTTATCATTTCCCATACTTGAGTGTAAGGATCCTTTATCCAAAACTGATATAGAACTCCATTAGCACTATTTCCACTACCTTTTATTGTATAGGATTTACCCTGTTCTAATTTACCATTTGTTACTACAGATCCATTTAAGCTTACCTCTAAACTAGAAATAGTTGCTTTAGAACTATTTTGTTCTACATTATATTCTACATATTTATGATCATCTAATTTTTCTTTACTATTCTTATCTTTTACATGGATTCCTACTAAATATTTTCCTGTTCTTGTTGGAATCCAATTCATACTATTTCCTGTACCATAGTCTCTTATCATTTCCCATACCTGAGTGTAAGGATCCTTTATCCAAAACTGATATAGAACTCCATTAGCACTACTCCCATTGCCTTTTATAGTATAGGATTTCCCCTGTTCTAGCTTACCATTTGTTACTACAGTTCCATTTAAACTTACTTCTAAACTACTAATAGTTGCTTTAGAACTATTTTGTTCTACATTATATTCTACATATTTATGATTGTCTAATCTTTCTTTACTATTTTTATCTTTTACATGTATTCCTACTAAATATTTTCCTGTTCTTGTTGGAATCCAATTCATACTATTTCCTGTACCATAGTCTCTTATCATTTCCCATACCTGAGTGTAAGGATCCTTTATCCAAAACTGATATAGAACTCCATTAGCACTACTCCCATTGCCTTTTATAGTATAGGATTTCCCCTGTTCTAGTTTACCATTTGTTACTACAGTTCCATTTAAACTTACTTCTAAACTACTAATAGTTGCTTTAGAACTATTTTGTTCTACATTATATTCTACATATTTATGATTGTCTAATCTTTCTTTACTATTTTTATCTTTTACATGAATTCCTACTAAATATTTTCCTGTTCTTGTTGGAATCCAATTCATACTATTTTCTGTACCATAGTCTCTTATCATTTCCCACACTTGAGTGTAAGGATCCTTTATCCAAAACTGATATAGAACTCCATTAGCACTATTTCCACTACCTTTTATTGTATAGGATTTACCCTGTTCTAATTTACCATTTGTTACTACAGTTCCATTTAGGCTCACTTCTAAATTATTAATAGTTGCTACATTAGATACAGAAGATACAGAATTTAAAACTTTTTCTGTATTATTAATGTTAACAGTGCTTTTTTCTAAATACCTTTGTGCAGTATTTTTATCATTTTCTAATTGTTCTTCATTTCTTTCTATTTTTACATTAATTTCTTTTTCTTCTTTATTATCCTTCTCGTCTATAGCTAAAATTTTTAAATTATATAATCCATCTTTCAAATAAGAAATATCTTTACTATATTCTAACTTAGTTTTATATGTATTTTCTTTAAATTCAAATTCATCCAATTTAGCTTGTCCTATGTTCTCGTCATTTATATATACATATACTAATTTTAACTTTGAAATAGATTCTATTTCTCCATCAACCTTTATCTCTTTATCATTTATTACATCTTCATGTATTGGTGTTTTCAAATTAATACTTATATTGGATGCAGCTTGTACCTTTATAGGTAATCGTACTAATTCAATTATAAAAAAAACAAAAATAATTGTTAAAATTAAATAACTCTTTTTTTTATTTATCATACTCCCACCCTTTCAATAATTTTCATTATAAATTTATTTATCGTGATTTTTATAAATACCTTTACACTTTTCAAAAAACATAATAATATTTCTCCTTTAGTAGCTTATAAATTATAATAAAAAAATAGAGACCAATTATGGCAGTCTCTATCTTTTAAAATATATTTTCTTTTTCATTTTTATTTAAAAACCGGCATATCAAAATTTAATATAACGTTTTGTAATTGATCTATTACTTTTTTTATATTAGCCACTTGATTATATGCCCACATTATATCTGTAGCATACTGATGAACTGTCGGATTATTTGGATTCCATCTCATTTTATACAATGTATCTTGTTTATACATTGTATTGTTTATATATCCTGAAGAAATCCATTTAGCACCACCTTTAATAGCTAACTCTATTGAAAACCATCCCTGATCATAAGCATACTTAGATCCTTGTCCTATAGGATTGCTATCCACAGCATTTATACCAAATAAATTATAAACAGTTTTACCATTTACTACTACTCCCTTAGCTAAAGTTGATGTTCCATTACCTGTCTCTAAAAGAGCATGTGACACTAAATATATTGGACTTACATTACTTTCTTTGCCAGCATCAATGAATGCTTGTCCTTTTCCTTCTAATACTCCTTTTCCTTTAAGAATATTATTTAATTGCTCTGCTGTAGTGCACTCATTATAACTTAATTGTAAAAATTGATATTGTCCAATAGGATCATATATCTGATTAGTGGGATCTATATATTCTCTAGCTTTTGATTTAATATAATCATATTGTTGATCGCTCTGAACCCAATTAACCCCATTTATATCAGTAGAATATCCTTTTTTACTATTTTTTACAATAGCATATCTCCATTCATAAGCATTTTTTTCTGGTATATACATATGATAAGCTGGCGTATTAGCCATTTGTCTATTTACCATCTCATCCAATGTTATATTGTAATAAGAATTTTTATAATTCTTATTTGATCCTATAACATTATATTCTACATATTTATGATCATCTAGTTTTTCTTTACTATTTTTATCTTTTACGTGAATACCTACTAAATATTGTCCTGTTCCAATTGGAGTCCAACTCATACTATTTCCTGTACCATAGTTTCTTATCATTTCCCAAACTTGAGTGTAAGGATCCTTTATCCAAAACTGATATAGAACTCCATTAGCACTACTTCCACTACCCTTTACGGTATAGGATTTACCCTGCTCTAATTTACCATTTGTTACTACAGATCCATTTAAGCTTACCTCTAAACTAGAAATAGTTGCTTTAGAACTATTTTGTTCTACATTATATTCTACATATTTATGATCATCTAATTTTTCTTTACTATTCTTATCTTTCACATGAATTCCTACTAAATATTTTCCTGTTCTTGTTGGAATCCAATTCATACTATTTCCTGTACCATAGTCTCTTATCATTTCCCATACTTGAGTGTAAGGATCCTTTATCCAAAACTGATATAGAACTCCATTAACGCTACTTCCACTACCTTTTATAGTGTAGGATTTACCCTGTTCTAATTTACCATTTGTTACTACAGATCCATTTAGGCTTACCTCTAAACTAGAAATAGTTGCTTTAGAAGTATTTTGTTCTACATTATATTCTACATATTTATGATCATCTAATTTTTCTTTACTATTCTTATCTTTCACATGAATTCCTACTAAATATTTTCCTGTTCTTGTTGGAATCCAATTCATACTATTTCCTGTGCCATAATCTCTTATCATTTCCCATACTTGAGTGTAAGGATCCTTTATCCAAAACTGATATAGAACTCCATTAACACTACTTGCACTACCTTTTATGGTATAGGATTTACCCTGTTCTAGCTTACCATTTGTTACTACAGATCCATTTAGGCTTACTTCTAAACTAGTAATAGTCGCCTTAAAACCATTTTGTTCTACATTATATTCTACATATTTATGATCATCTAATTTTTCTTTACTATTCTTATCTTTTACATGGATTCCTACTAAATATTTTCCTGTTCTTGTTGGAATCCAATTCATACTATTTCCTGTACCATAATCTCTTATCATTTCCCATACTTGAGTGTAAGGATCCTTTATCCAAAACTGATATAGAGCTCCATTAACACTACTTCCACTACCTTTTATGGTATAGGATTTACCCTGTTCTAGCTTACCATTTGTTACTACAGATCCATTTAGGCTTACTTCTAAGCTACTAATAGTTGCTTTAGAATTATTTTGTTCTACATTATATTCTACATATTTATGATTGTCTAATTTTTCTTTACTATTTTTATCTTTTACATGGATTCCTACTAAATATTTTCCTGTTCTTGTTGGAATCCAATTCATACTATTTCCTGTGCCATAATCTCTTATCATTTCCCATACTTGAGTATAAGGATCCTTTATCCAAAACTGATATAGAGCTCCATTAACACTACTTCCACTACCTTTTATGGTATAGGATTTACCCTGTTCTAGCTTACCATTTGTTACTACAGATCCATTTAGGCTTACTTCTAAGCTACTAATAGTTGCTTTAGAATTATTTTGTTCTACATTATATTCTACATATTTATGATCATCTAATTTTTCTTTACTATTCTTATCTTTCACATGTATTCCTACTAAATATTTTCCTGTTCTTGTTGGAATCCAATTCATACTATTTCCTGTGCCATAATCTCTTATCATTTCCCATACTTGAGTATAAGGATCCTTTATCCAAAACTGATATAGAGCTCCATTAACACTACTTCCACTACCTTTTATGGTATAGGATTTACCCTGTTCTAGCTTACCATTTGTTACTACAGATCCATTTAGGCTTACTTCTAAGCTACTAATAGTTGCTTTAGAATTATTTTGTTCTACATTATATTCTACATATTTATGATCATCTAATTTTTCTTTACTATTCTTATCTTTCACATGTATTCCTACTAAATATTTTCCTGTTCTTGTTGGAATCCAATTCATACTATTTCCTGTGCCATAATCTCTTATCATTTCCCATACTTGAGTGTAAGGATCCTTTATCCAAAACTGATATAGAACTCCATTAACGCTACTTCCACTACCCTTTATAGTATAGGATTTACCTTGCTCTAATTTGCTATTTGTTACTATATTTCCATTTAGACTTACTTCTAAATTGTTAATAATGGCTCCATTAGATACAGCAGTTAAATCTTTTTGGGGATTATTAATCTTTTTATTACTTTTTTCTATTTTTATATTAATTTCCTTTTCTTCTCTATTATCCTTCTCGTCTATAGCTAAAATTTTCAAGTTATATAAGCCATCTTTTAAATAAGAAATATCTTTACTATATTCTAACTTAGTTTTATATGTATTTTTCTTAAATTCAGATTCGTCTAATTTAGCTTGTCCTATATTTTCGTTATCTATATATAAATATACTAATTTTAATTTTGAAATAGATTCTATTTCTCCATCAATATTTAGCTCTTCATTATTTATTGCACCTTCATGTATTGGTGTTTTTAAATTAATGCTTATATTAGATATAGCTTGTACTTTTACAGAAAATAAAAATAGTACAATAAATAACGAAATAATTTTAGGTAATAAATAACTCTTCTTCTTTATCATATCCTCCATCCTTTCAAAATTATATATATTTATTATCGTAACTCACATTAATATTTTTATAATTCAAACAAAAAAAAGATGGTTTTCACCATCTTTTTTTATTTAGTTTTAAACAATTTAGCAAATTCTTCATTATTTTTCAACTTTTGTAGATATTCCACGAAATTTGTATTCAATGTTTCTCTCCTCAAGGCATATTCTATAGTAGCCTCCAAAAATCCTAATTTATCTCCAACATCATATCTTCTTCCTTCAAAGTTATATGCATACATAGCTTCTTTATTAATTAACGTCTTTAATGCATCTGTTAGTTGTATTTCCCCACCCTTACCTGGTTTTGTATTTTCTAAGATTTGAAATATAGAAGGACTTATAATATATCTTCCTAATATAGCCATATTAGATGGAGCCTCTTCCTTATGAGGTTTCTCTACTAAGTCCTTTATCTTATATACGTTGTTTTCTATAAACATACCTTTTATAATACCATACTTATGTACATCTTCTTCTGGTACTTCTTGTACTCCTACTATAGTTGTTTGATATTCATTATAACACTTTATAAGTTGCTTTAAACAAGGCTCCTTACTATAAACTACATCATCTCCAAGCATTACTGCAAATGGTTCATTACCAACAAAAGTTCTAGCACAATTTATAGCATGACCTAATCCTTTAGGCTCCTTTTGTCTTATATAATATATTTCAGCCATATTAGATATATCTTTAACTATAGAAAGCATTTCAGATCTTCCTTTTTCTTCTAATTCCTTTTCTAACTCTATAGATTTATCAAAATGATCCTCTATAGCTCTTTTATTTCTTCCAGTTATTATTAATATTTGTTCTATGCCAGATTTTACAGCTTCCTCTATTATATATTGTATAGTTGGTTTATCTACTATAGGTAACATTTCTTTTGGTTGAGCTTTAGTTGCAGGCAAAAATCTGGTTCCCAATCCTGCTGCAGGTATTATAGCCTTTTTAACTTTCATAAATATACCCCTTTCTATACAAAATAAAACAAGTTTAATATTAAACTTAGTTGTGTTTTGACAAATAAGTTTCAATCTCTTTTAGTATTTCATCTTCTGGATCAATCTTTTTAGCAATGTCTATATGATTTTGCGCTTGTTCTAAATCTCCCTTATTGATATAACACATTATAAGATTAGTACATATCTCTATAGATTTTTCCACCTCAAAAGCTTTTCTTAAATATTTTATAGCAATATCATATTTTTCTAACGCTGCATAATTTATTGCCAATTCATTTACTGCATCAATTAGACCATTATCTATTTCTAGTGCTTTATTTAAATAATATATAGCTTTATCATAATTTCCTATCATTCTATAAGCTACTGCTACATAATAATATACTGTCGTATTATCCTCTAATTTATTCATAATTGGTATTAGTTTCTTTAAAGCTTCTTTAGGATTTTTACCTACAAGTCTTTTTCCTTCCTCAAAACTTAATATATCCTTTAATGAATTTTTATATTCTATAATATCTGGAGTTTGCTCTCCTCCCATTGATATGTATTTCTCTAAAGCATCCCATGCCTCTTTAAAATCATTATTTTCTTTTTTTATTATAGATTCGTATAAATAAGGCTTTTCATACTCCCTTATTTTCTTAGCTCTTTCTATTATATTAAGCTCTTCTTCTTTATACATCTCATCCTTTTGTCTTAAGTTTTCTAGTATTAATATCAACTTATCATAAATATCTTTTTCTTCTTCTAATTCCAACAATCCCTTTAATAGTATATATGCATCTTCATAATTTTCTATTTTTACTTCCTCAAATATTCTTCCTTTAATATAATCTTCACTTTTAGGTATATTGTTTAACATATCTTTGTATTTATTATTAAATTTAAATTCTTCATCTGCCCCTAATACAAAAAACATACCTTCTACAAAAAAAATAATCGGTATATTATCTAAATCTTCTCCTTGTTTTATTTCATCTACTAAACTTTTAGACTTTATTGGAACATATATATTTTGATTTACATCAACTTTAAATACTTCAAATATTTTTTCTTTTTTTACTTCTAAAAACAACATTTTAGATAATTTTTCTGCCAAATATGATTTCATTTCCATCTATATCACCTACTTCATAAATTCTATATTAATATTAATTCTATAATAATATATATAATTAAACAATGAAAATACAAAAATATTTAAATTAAGTATAGGTTCGACTAAAAAATTATCCTATACTTAATTTAAACATATTTAAATTTAAAATTTTTTTATCATATCATTTATATTTTTCTCTAAATCATTTATCTTCATTTCACACTCTTTACTTGTTTTATCAACTGATGACAAATATATTTTTACTTTAGGCTCTGTTCCTGAAGGTCTGACTACAAAATTAGTATTGTTATTTAAATAAAATTTTAAAACATTAGATTTAGGAAGTCCATTAATATATTCTTCCTTTTTATTCATAATCATTTTTAAACCTGTTTTATAGTCTTCTTTTATTAATATTTTTTTATTAAATATATTTTTAAAATCATAAATTCTTAATTTATTTATTATATTTTCTATTTTTCTCTTACCCTCTTCACCTTTAAACTCCATAGATATTAGTCTTTCTTTATAATATCCATATTTATCATAAAGTCCTTTTAAAACATCACATAAATTTTTATTTTGAATTTTATAATATAAAGCCATTTCACATATTAATACAGAGCTTATTATTCCATCTTTTTCCCTAACAAAATCTCCAAATAGATACCCATAACTTTCCTCAAATCCAAATATAAATTTATTTATCCCATTCTTTTTAAATTCTTCTATTTTTTCTCCTATATATTTAAATCCTGTTAAAACCTCTTCTACCTTAACTCCATAATCTTTACATATATCTTTAACCATATCTGTAGTAACTATAGTTTTTAAAACTACCGAATTTTTCGGTATATCTTTTTCTTCTTCTAAAGAACTTAATATATAATTAGTAAGAATTATGCCCAATTGGTTTCCATTTAATGCTACATATTCTTCATTATGGTCCTTCACCATAATTCCTACCCTATCGCAATCAGGATCTGTAGCTATTATTATATCCGGCTTTATATTTTTTGCTTCTTTTAAAGAAATATAAAAAGATTTAGGATCTTCAGGATTTGGATATTTTACTGTTGGAAAATTTCCATTAGGCTCTTCCTGATCTTTAACCACAAATACATTATTATATCCACTTTCCTCTAAAGCTCTTCTTACTGGAACATTTCCAGTACCGTGCAATGGTGTGTATAATATTTTTAAATCTCCTCCATATTTTGTTATAATATCTTTTCTTATAGCTAAGTTCTTTACATTAGAAAAATATTTATTTAATACTTCTGTTGGTACAAAATTATATAAATCTTTTTCTTTTGCATTTTCTATATTCATATATTTTATATTGCTTAAGTTTTTCACTTTACTTATATCTTCAGATATGTTTTGCGCTTCTATATCTGTTATTTGATTACCATTATGATTGTACACTTTATAACCATTATATTCACTAGTATTATGAGATGCAGTTATAACTATACCTGCTTCACATTTTAATTCTCGGGTAGCATAAGAAAGTATAGGAGTACACATTATATCACTAAATATATAAACCTTTATACCATTAGAGCATAGTACTTCACTAGTTATTTTAGCTAAATCAAAAGAATCATTTCTACAATCATAGGCTATTGCAACAGATAAGGATTTTTCTTCAAAACTATGCATTAGATAATTAGCTAATCCTTGTGTAGCCTTAGCTACAGTATGTCTATTTATTCTATTTGTTCCTAAACCGACTATACCTCTTATTCCACCTGTTCCAAAACTTAAATCTTTGTAAAATCTATCTTTTATCTCCTGTTCATCATCTATATTTTTTAATTCTTCTTTTTCTTTTTCTTCTAAAAACGAAGAGTTCATCCATGAATTGTAAACATCTTTATAATTCATTTATTACCTCCAATAAAATTCCATACTATATTATATTAAAAAACATAAATAATTGTACTAAATTTAAGGAAGTTACGACGTAACAATCTTTAAAGGTTGATAATTAAGACAATAAATATTTTTGCTTAATAGATAGCTATAAAAATAAAGAATACTAATATTTGTGTCCTAATATTTAAACTAACGCTCTAATGCCACGTCCTGTGGCAACAAGAGCTAAGTAAACGTCCTGTTTACTTTACGCTTAAATATTAGTTCAAAAATAAAGTATTCTTATTATTTTTTTAGATATCTATTTTCTCTAAAAGTATTTATTGTTTTAATACCTTTAAAATATGTTATTATAATTTTTGACGAGAGATAAAATCGACTAAAGGATAATTTTGTTCCAATTCTTTACACAAAATCTTTAATTATAATATTCCTGTTAAGTTATTTGCAATTTTAAAAATTATATCTAAACTTCATATGTAAATGGCTAAAAAAGCGATAGCTCAGTCGTAGACTTTCTATAGTAATTAATTTGTATTTCTATGTAAAAAAGCATTAATTTTATTCATAATAATCAGCGTAGCCAAAAGGTTTTGTTAAATATATGAGAAAAATTCTTATATATCATAATATGAAAATGTTTTTTTATTAGAAATTTACAACTACAAATAATGCATTTATTCAATAATCTTAGTAACTTTATATACAATAGAACTTATTTATTATATTAAATTTGTTTGCTACCGCAAATGTGCTTCAGTATAAATTTAATCTATATAAATGTTATGAAAATCCATTTTTGACATGCTACGCAGCAAAGCGGAGAAAAATTTTCCTTATCTGTACTTTTTCCTCTATACTCTGTAATCTAAATAAGTAAAGTGCGACGCACTTTACTTATATTCCTATCCAAAAAATATAGAAGCTATAGTACTATCTAAATTTTCCATAAAAGTTATATCTTCTCCCAATTCTAAATCTGATATCCTAAATGTTTTTCCAATATCATATTTAGATAAATCTATCATTATATTATTAGGAAGTTTCTCCTCAGGACATCTTACCTTAATACTACTTTTTTCTTTTTGGACTACGCCTCCCTTTTTTATAATTAATTCACCACCCGAAAAAAGTATTGGTATTTCTGCATTAATTAAATTAGAAGTATTAGTAACATTTTCTAAATCTATATGTATTACGTTCTTTTTTACTGGATCTTTTTGAACTTCTTTTATAAGAACTTTATAATCCTTTCCCTCATAGTTTACATCCGTTACTCCATGTTCCCCTATCTGTGAAATTATGCTATTTAATTCTATTTCTCCTACTTCAAACATTAAATTATTTAAATTATTTCCGTATATTATTCCCGGTACTTTTCCTTCTTTTCTTATTTTATTATTATTTTTACAAATTCTTTTTTCTACAAATAATTTTTCCATATTCATCCCTCCATTTTTTGTATTATTTGCAAAATGCCATGTATTTATACAATAAAAAAGGCACATAATAAATTTTACATATATATTGCATTTAAATAGCATTTAAATTATAATAGTATTGTTTTAAATAAAGAGTCCACGGGAACCATTGAAATTTCATAGTTTCACGGGAATATTATTATGAAAGAAGGTGCATATTAAGGTGTATAAATTAAATCAAAATGAAACCCCAGTTTTTGATGCTTTAATGGAGTATGTAAATAGAAAAACTATTCCATTTCATGTTCCTGGCCATAAACAAGGCGAAGGAATGGATGAAGCATTTAAAAATTTTATAGGGGAAAATCCTTTTAAAATTGATGTAACTGTATTTAAATTAGTGGATAGCTTACATCATCCAACTGGTGCTATAAAAAAAGCTCAAGAATTAGCAGCTGATGCTTATGGATCAGATGCAGCATTTTTTTCAATTCATGGTACTTCAGGTGCCATACAAGCCATGATTTTATCTGTAGTTAGTGACGAAGATAAAATTATAATTCCAAGAAATGTTCATAAATCTGTTACTGCAGGTATTATATTAAGTGGCTCAGTACCTGTTTATATGCAACCTGAGCTAGATAAAAAAGTAGGAATAGCTCACAATGTTACACCTGAAACTGTTGAAAGAACATTAAAAGAAAATCCTGACGCTAAGGCGGTTTTAATAATAAATCCAACTTATTATGGTGTGTCTACGGACATAAAAAAGATTGCAGAAATTGTTCATAGTTATAATATTCCTCTAATTGTAGATGAAGCTCATGGACCACACCTTGGCTTTAATGATAAATTACCTATATCTGCTATGGAGGCTGGAGCTGATATGTGCTCCCAAAGTACTCACAAAATAATAGGAGCTTTAACTCAGTGTTCTTTACTTCAAGTAAAATCTAAAAGAATAGATATAAACAGAGTTCATCAAGTATTAAGTTTACTTCAAACTACATCTCCATCTTATATATTGATGGCCTCTTTAGATTGTTCTAGAAGACAAATAGCTTTAAAGGGTGAAGAACTTTTAGATAAAGCTATAGATTTGGCAACTTACGCTAGAGATGAAATTAATAAAGTTCCTGGTTTTTATTGTTTTGGTAAAGAATTATTAGGGAAACCTGGAGTTTATGCTTTAGATCCAACTAAGATTACTATTAATTGTAGAGATTTAGACATAACTGGTTATGATTTAGATATGCTTTTATCTGAAAAATATCACATTCAAGTTGAATTATCAGACCTATATAATGTGCTTGCTGTAGGTTCTTTTGGAGATACTCAAGTATCTATTGATGCTTTAATAAATGCATTAAAAGAAATTAGTAATGAACATTATGGAAAAAGAATAAGGCAAAATAATTTTATAGATGTTCCTGAAATACCTGAAAATACAGCAGCTCCGAGAAAAGCTTTTAATGGAGCCAAAGAATGTGTACTTTTAAAAGATAGTATTGGTAAAGTAAGCGGAGAATTTTTAATGGCTTATCCACCAGGAATTCCAGTCTTATGTCCAGGTGAAATAATAACGAAAGAAATTGTAGATTATGTGGAAAGATTAAAAGAAACAGGATTATATGTACAAGGCACAGAAGATCCTGAAGTTGAATATATAAAAATTGTAAAATAAGAATGGACAAATATTCTACTTAAAATTGAATCTGCGCAATTTTTTTAATTATAGATTTCATTCGAAAATAAATAATCTATGAAATGCAGTTTATTAACTTTAATTTCATAGATTTTATTTTTATATTATTGTTTTAAAATAAATAGTATATTTAATTTATAATTCATATTCATCTTTTTTATCTCTTATAATGTATAATCTTTCATTTATATTACTATCTTCCGAATTATATATAAATTTTAAATACTCTCTTTCATTCATATATAATATTTCATTATAAGTTTTTAATAATTTTTTAAAATAGTTTATTTGATACTCCAATTTAAACAAAGGCTCTGATATTTTTTTGTTAAATCTTATAGAAAAGTATTTTCTTTTTTTATTTATAGATTTCTTTATATCATCATAATAATTTATTTCTGAATATATTAATTTTATATTTTTAAAATTTAATCTTAATATTTCTTTATAAATTTTATATACTTTTTTAGAGATTTCTTCAGATATAAAGTCTTCTTCATTAGCTACATTTTCTATTATGGATTTCATTTCTTTTAATAAATCATTAGTTCTTTTTCTTAAATTTGGCAACTCTAATAGTATGTTTTTAACTTTTTCTGTATTCTGTATTTTTTCCTTTTGTAAGAATTCTAACGCTTTCATAGATAGTTCTATATCTTTATTTTCTTTACATAAATCCTCTTCATTTCTTAAAGCTTTAAATATATTACTTTTTTTATCTAAACAAAAAAATATTTCATAATAATAAAATAGCCTAACCAATGATTTCTGTATGTTTTCATCTCGTATAATATTATTGCATTCATCTATATAAGTTATGCCTTTAACTTCTTCAGATAATAAATTCTTCTTATTAAATAGTATTTCTTTATATTTTATTTCATTATATTCTATATAATCTGAAACTAGTATATATTCATCTTTATTTATATACAAGTTAAGCTTTTGTTCCAAAACTTTATCTACTTTAGAATATTTAAACATTTGAACACCTCAATATTTTAAAATTTGAACATTACTATAATTATACTAATTTTTTTTAAATTTATTATAACTTGTATATTAAAGTATCCCATAAAAAAATAAGCCCTTTTAACTATTAAGTAAGAGCTTATTCATCAACTAATTTAAAATTATATTATCTAACAATCTATTTACCTTAAAATTATCCATATAAAATAAATTTATTTGTTACAAGATAACGCACCTAAAGCTATTGAATATAGTTTAGATTTCGCTGTATCTGATCTAGATACCAAAACTATAGGACATTTAGCTCCTACAACTATACCTGCATTTTCAGCTTTAGCTAAATACCCCATAGATTTAGCAAGAAAATTTCCTGATTCCATACTTGGAACTAGAAGTATATCTACATCTCCAGCTACTTCACTTTTTATTCCTTTATGTTCAGCCGCCTCTTTAGATATAGCATTATCTAAAGCTAATGGTCCATCTACAATACACCCCTTTAACTGTCCTCTTCTATTCATCTGAGTTAACGCTGCAGCATCTATTGTAGATTGCATATTAGGGTTTACCACTTCTACTGCACATATTGGTGATACCTTAGGATATTGTATTCCTAAAGAATGTGCTACTTCAACTGCATTCTCTATAATAGATACTTTTTCATTAAGTTCTGGATAAGGCACTATACCACCATCTGTTAAAAACAATAATTTATGATAAGTTGGCACATCATATATCATTATATGAGATAACAAATTTTTTCTTCTTAAATTTGCTTCTTTATTTAGTACAGCTTTTAATAATTCTGCTGTTCCAAGCATTCCTTTCATTATAAAATCTGCTTTTCCAATAGCTATTAATTCTACTGCTTTTCTAGCAGCTTTTTTATTATTCTTTTCGTCTATTATTTTTATATCATCTATATTTATACATTCTTCTTTTGCTATAGATTCTATTTTATCTATATCTCCAACTAAAATTGCATCTATAATTCCTAATTTTACTGCTTCAATTACAGAAATCAGGACTTCTTTATCTTGAGCTACTGCCACTGACAATACTTTCTTTTCCTTATGTTTAGCTAAATCTATAATATCTTTAAGCGTTTTTACCATAATAACCCTCCATATTTCAATTTTAACGTAATCCATTACAATAATTATTATTCTTATATAAAAAAAAGTCAATATTTTGCTAAAAATTCATTCTTTTATTTCTGATATGCTTTTAAATTAATATAAAAACAACTTTATGTTTTAGACAAAAAATATTTCGAATGAAAGTTATTTTATAAAAATGTTATTTTTATAAATTTATCATCTGTAAAATGATTATAAGGTTTAAATGAAGTTTTATTATAAAAGCACTACCTTCATCTAAACCTTAAAATTTAATAAATGAGAAAATTTAATAATTCATTTTTAAATATAAATATATCAATATATTGTATTGACATATTTACTTAATCATAATATATTTCATATGGATTAAAAACATTTTAATTATGCAATTTACCTAAATATAAACTATTCCTGCAAATTAGCAAATTAATATAAAAGCATATACTATTTTTATATAATATAAAACCTGTAGCTTATATTATATAAAATGCAGAAATATGTATTTATTGAAAATATAAACTACTAATATAATATATTTTCATTTATATCCTTTATATTTTTGCATCCTGTTAAGACCATTGCTGATTTTAATTCACTCTTTAAATTTTCAACGTAAGTTTTTACACCTTCTCTTTCTCCTCCAAAGGAAGCTGTTACAAATGGTCTTCCTATTAATACTCCATCTGCTCCTAAAGCTATCATCTTTAATACATCTACGCCAGTTCTTACTCCTCCATCTGCTAATATTGTTACCTTTCCCTTAACAGCCTCTGCAATTTCAGGCAATACATCTGCAACTCCAGGAGTTTGGTCTAAGACTCTACCACCATGATTTGATACTACAATGGCATCTACACCAGCTTCTACAGCTAGCTTAGCATCTAGAGCAGTCATTATTCCTTTTAATATAAAAGGTAATTTAGTACTTTTAACTATTTCTTTTATTTCTTCTACAGTCTTAGGACCTACTGGCTTACCATGAAGATCTAATGTTATAAGTCCTGCTGCATCTATATCCATACCAACAGCATAAGCGCCTGCCTCTTCTGCTAATTTTATTTTACTTATTACATTATCATTTTCCCAAGGCTTTATTATTGCAATACCTTCTCCATTAAATTTTTTTAACTCATCTAGATTTGTAATTAAGAAAGAATCTACTGCAGTATCTCCCACCATAGGATATATACCTGAATCTCTACATCCACCAATTACCCAAGATATGTATTCTTCTTCTGTAAACTTACCACCCATGTTTAAAGTAGTTCCTGATACTGGTGCTGCAAAAATAGGCATGTCCATTTTTCTTCCAAACAAATCTACAGTTGTATCTGGATTTTTTGCATCATGAATTAATCTCATATTCAATTTATAAGAATCTAATGCATCTATATTTATAGTAAAAGCATCTCCTGTGCCTTTACCTCCCATGCCAGGGACTTCACCACTACAGGCTTTTCCATTACATACTTTACACACTCTACAACTTCCATTTAAATTTTCACGAGCATTTTTTAATACATTTTTATAATCCATTTTTATATCCCCTTTCTTAAAAACATTATTTTAAAATATCATTCTATATATTTTTATTATAGTTTATATTTATCTTAAAATACAGTTTACTAACTAAATTTTTAATATAAAAGTATTATTTATAAGTAACTTATTTAAATTTAGAATTATTTCTTTCTAATTCACTTTTTATTTATAATAAAATCTTCTTATCATTCTATTTTTATAACAATTACTTTTTCATTTAAACATAGTTATATATTTATTGAGCAAAAAGTTTTTTTCTTTGAATTAAAATAAGAATATTTAAATAAAAAATATAGATAAATTTAGTTAAAACTAAATTTATCTATATACTTAACCTATATATTAAAGATCAAATATAAATTCATCTTCCTCTGTAAAAACCTTTATACCCTTTCTAGCTAATAGTTCTGCTGTTACACCATTTCCATCTCTTTTACTGCCTGAAAAAGTACCATCATAAATCCTTCCAAACCCACAAGATGGACTTCTAGATTTTAATATGGCAACCTTAGCATCACATTCCTTTGCTATTTTTAAAGTTTCATAGGCACCCTTTAAAAATTCCTTTGTGGCATCATCGCCCTCGGGTCCTATAATATTAGCTTTTCCATCTAATACATCTGCTCCCGTAGCATTATTTATTTCGTGAGCTGGCCTTGGTGTTTGTTGTCCACCTAGTTGTTCTGGACAAACTAAAATAGCTTTTCCTTCTCTAAATAGTTTTAATATTTTTTCATTTAAATTATTTCCACCATTATATTTACAATTAACTCCACAAAGACAAGCACTTATTAATATCATAAAAAACCTTCTTTCTTTAATGTATAGTGTGTTAAACTACTAAATATTTTATATTTGAGTAAATTGCATAATTCATTTTTAAATATAAATGTATCAATATATTACATTTATATATTTGATTAAATACAATATGTTGTATTCATATTAGAAATATTTTAATTATGCAATTTGCTCATTTAATAAACATATATATAAATGCATTATTCTTTATTTTTATGTTACGTTTTAAAATTAATTATTTTATTTTAAAAATTCAACTTCTATAAAATATAGGGAATTAGATTTAACTGATTCTCTATATTTCTAACTATCTATATGTATAAATTGATAGCTTAGATTTTAGTAAAAAGTTTATATAAATCTAAGCCATACAATTTAACCCTACTTTAACTCTACTACTGTAACCCCAGTACCACCTTCACCATATTCACCTAATCTATGTCTCTTAACATGAGGATGCCCCTTTAGCATATCCATAATTGTTTTTCTCAAAACTCCTGTACCTTTACCATGCACTATAGTAACTTCTCCTAATCCACCTAAATAAGCTTCATCTAAATACTTATCTACAGTATATATAGCTTCTTCTGAATCCATTCCTCTAAGATCCACAGAAGATTCTACCCTTCTTAAATTCAAATTAATCTTTTTAGATTTTTTTACTTTTGGCGAATTATTGTTTGAATTACTTCCACCTACAGCTCTTAAATCTTTAATATTAGCTGTTATTTTCATAATTCCAGCTTGAACTAATACATCTCCTTTATTATCTGATTTTGATAAAACTATTACTTTTTGATTTATTGAAGCTAAAAGAACTTCATCTCCTTCTTTTACAGTCTTTAAAGCTTCTCCTTTATGAACTTTTTTAATTTCCTTTTCTTCAATAGATTCTAATTTATCTTTTAATTTTTTCCTTTCTTCTTCTAATTTTCGTCTTGCATCTGAAGAATAACCCATTCTTTCTAATTGTCTTATATCCTTTAATATTTTATCTGCCTCTTCTTTTGCTTCTCTTATTATATTCTTTGCTTCCCTTCTTGCATCTATCAAAGCATTATCTCTAACCTTTTGAAGTCCTTCTAATCTTTCTTCATATTTATTTTTTACTTTTTCTCTTTCCAATTTTAGATTTTCTGCAAGTCTTGCATCCTCTTGAGCTTTTATACTCTTTTCTTGTAAATCTTGAATTAATTCTTCAAATTTTATATTTTCATTAGATATATTTTCTCTGGCAAAATCTATAATATAATCTGGCAATCCCAATCTTTTAGATATTTCAAAAGCATTTGATTTACCTGGTATACCTATTAATAATCTATAAGTAGGTCTTAAAGTTTCAACATCAAACTCAACAGAGGCATTTTCTACCCCTTCTTTTCTTAAGGCATATGCTTTTAATTCGCTATAATGAGTTGTAGCAATTATCTTAGATCCTCTTTTTCTTAAATTTTCTAATATAGAAATAGCTAAAGCGGCTCCTTCTGTTGGATCTGTTCCTGCTCCTAACTCATCAAATAAAACTAAAGAATTTTCATCTGCTTTATCCATAATTTCCACTATATTTTTCATATGAGATGAAAAAGTTGATAAACTTTGTTCTATACTTTGCTCATCTCCTATATCTGCAAAAACATTACTGAAATAGCTTATTACCGAATTTTCTCTAGCCGGAATCATAAGACCACTCATTGCCATTAAATGTATTAATCCTACAGTCTTTAAAGTTACAGTTTTTCCACCTGTATTAGGTCCTGTTATCATTAATGATGTAAACTCTTCTCCTAATTGAACACTTATAGGTACTACTTCTCTTCTATCTATAAGAGGGTGTCTTCCTTCTATAATGTCCACAATACCTTCATCATTAATAGTTGGACAAGTACAATTATATTCACTAGCAAACTTGGCTTTAGCAAATATAAAATCTAACTCCCATACTATATTCGCATCTGTCTTTACTCCAGTTATATTAGTATTTATTTTAGCAGATAGGACACTTAATATTCTTTCTATTTCTGCCTTTTCTTTTAACATAAGTTCTTTTATTTCATTATTTAAATTAACTAAACTCATAGGTTCTATAAAAAGAGTAGCCCCTGTAGAACTTTGATCATGTACAAGACCTGGTACAGCTCCTTTATGTTCTGACTTTACTGGTAAAACATATCTATCTCCTCTAACTGTATATATATTTTCTTGAAGATAGGAGGAATAACTTCTAACTAATGAGTTTATTTTATCTCTTACAGAATAATTTTTTTCTTTTAAAGATCTTCTTATATTGTAAAGGGTAGAACTTGCTTTATCTGCTACTTCATCTTCCCCTTCTATAGCATTAAATATTTCATCTTCTAGTTTAGGTAGAGAAAAAATACCTTCACATATATCCTCTAAAACTCTATAACTTTCCTCTTCTTCTTTATGGCTTACATATTCTTTAAATCTTCTTGCACATCTTAAAACTGCAGCTATTTTTAAAAGTTGTCCTGGAAATAGTGTGGATCCTTTTTCTGCTAAAGAAATGCCACTTCTTATATCATAGACTCCCTCAAAAGGCGGGGCTCCCTTTGTAACTAATAATTTAAAAGCCTCCTTTGTTTCTTCTAAGTGTTCTCTCACCTCATACATACTATCATAAGGTTTTAAATCTTCTATTATATCTTTTCCAGCTTTTGTAGATGTATAATTTTTTAAAATTTCTTGTATTTTATTAAATTCTAAAACCTTAATGGATTTATCTTTCACTTCTTAACACTCCTTTTAACTTCTACATTTTCAAATTTACTATTTTTTATTAGTCTCTATCCTTAACTTAATCATAATGTGTCAACTTCACTCTAAACAGAATTTTTAGATTCAGATAAAATTTTTATCCCAGTAAAAATTAGTGGATGATTATCCTCGAACACAACTGCTTCTTACTTCTAATTTTAAGAATATAGACGTGTTGTATTAAATAGTCATAAGATAAATAATTTTATTGCATTATTTTATTCTACTCCTCTTTTATAATGACCTCTTGTATAGTTTTTAAAATCTCCATCCCATTCTTTTTCTTTAAGAGATTCTAATATATATTGAATTTCTTCATAACTCTCCTCTAGAAAGTCTAATCTAAAACTATTTATTCCTAGCATTTCTATTTCTTCTATATTTCCTATCAAATTAATATCTGAGTTATTATATATGTGACTTCTGCAAAATATATCTGTTTTGACTGGGAATTTAGCATTCATTCTATCCTTTAATGTATAAATTCCTTTTTCACACTCTTTACTACAAGTACAAGAACCATTTTTACCACCAAACATGCTACCTATAGGGCAATATTCACTAACCATATTCTCTATTTTACCATATATAAGCATTTGCTTTCCTAAATTCATATGCTTAACTATAGACTTAATTTCTTTTTTATTAAGCTCTATACTTAGGCAACTTCCCTTAATAAACTCTTTATAAAAATCACCTGCAAAGCTATTAAATATATTTAATTTATAATCTCCTATTATTTCTGTTTTATTATTAAATTTATTTATTATCCCTAAGTTAGCTGTTACTATACCTTTTATTCTATACAAATTATCCTCTATTATATTTTCTACATAACTAAATTCGCTTTTTATAATATTAGGAACTTTTAAATATATATTTAAATCCTTATATAATTCTTTTATTTTATTTAAATTCAACGGATTCCTTATAAATAAATCCACTATTATATTTCTAAAACCACAATCTACTACAGCTTTTAATTGTTCATATGTATATACTGAAAACATGTACTCTGGTGAATTATCCTCTTTTATTCTATTTATATTATCGTATATATTATCCACATTGTTCTCTTTTATTTTTCCACATTGTGAATCGTTTTGGATTATTTTCTCTTCTATGGATTTTATAAACATTCTACGGCAGTTATTTATTTCTGAAACAGGCAAGAATCCATCTTTATAAAAATCAAAATTAATTTTATTTATCTTAAAAGGAGTTTCTCCACTTTTCATTAAATTTTCTTCTAGTTTTTCCATAGTTAAAGGTTTCTTTAGAGCCTTTTCTACGTCTTTACCTTCTACTGAATAAAATTCTCCATTATATTCACAACTTAATTTTATTTTTTCTCCTACCTTAAAAGATAAATTAGCTTCTAAATAAATTTTGTTATTGAATTTATCTTCATATACTTTACTTAAAGATTGTAAAAGTTCTACATCTGAAGTCTTATACAATTCATCTTTAAATTTATAATTTGATGGCTTTATTTTTACTAGATCACCTTTATATGCCTTTTCTACTTCTTTATTTTCCTTAATTATACTAGATACTGTAAAGCCTTTGTTTCCGTTTCTTATACCATCTTTTACTTTTAAATTCTCTTCTAATTTTATACTTTTATCCTTATTAACTTTTCCCAAATGTAATCCTGTATTTTTAGGAAAAGAATATGCCATCATATCTTTACCTTTATTTCCATAAATATATGCCTTAGAAAAACCTTCTCTATTAAATAATTGCATTAGTTGTTTTTTATTTTCTTTCTGTTTAAAATCTTCTTTATTTACAATTGAATCTATAGCTTTTCTATAACTTCTAACAACTCCAGCCACATATTCTGGTCTTTTCATTCGTCCTTCTATTTTAAATGATGTAGCACCAGCTTTTATTAAATCCTCCATGTTTTCTATATTGCATATATCCTTAGGGCTTAATAAATATCCTTTTCTTTCATCGCCATTATTTTCATTTGTTAAAGTATAAGGTAATCTGCAAGGTTGTGCACATCTTCCTCTATTTCCACTTCTTCCGCCCAATATACTACTCATTAAACATTGACCTGAATAACAAATACAAAGAGCGCCATGTATAAATATTTCTGTTTCAATACCTAAGTCCTTTGATATGTATTCTATTTCTTTTAATGAAAGCTCTCTTGATAAAACTATTCTTTTAAATCCCAATTTCTTTAAGAATATAGCTCCTTCTCCGTTATGTATTGTCATTTGAGTAGATGCATGAATCTCAAAATCTTTGTAATATTTCCTTACTAACTTTGCTATTCCAGTGTCTTGTATTATTAAAGCATCCACTCCTATATCATATAAAAACCCTATATATTTTATTGCCTCTTTCATCTCTTCTTCTTTTATCAATGTATTAACTGTAATATATACTTTAACACCATATAAATGGCAATAATCTATAGCATTCTTTAATTCACCATCATTAAAGTTATTGGCATAAGCTCTAGCAGAAAATTTACTTCCACCCATATAAACCGCATCTGCTCCTGCTTGAACTGCTGCATATAAGCTTTCTATACTTCCTGCGGGAGCTAATAATTCTATATTATACATACTTAACCTCTTTCCTAAATATTTTACTAAATTATATTATACACTAAATAATATTTTTTAAAAATTTAAACATATAAATAATAAAGAGCTTTTCCAAAAGGAAAAGCTCTTTATTATTTTTTTATTGTCAGTGGATTACTTTTTTTCTTTTCTTTAGCCAAATTTAATTGACTATCCATTAGCTTTTTTTCTAAATCTAAAACCTTATATTTAGAAGACTGTAACTGAAATTTTAATTCTTTATTTTGAATTTTAACTTTATTATTTTCTTCCATATATTTTTTTGCCGTTTTCTCCATAAGTTCCATCTGTACTTGTAACTTCTCTAGTTTCTCTTTATATTCTTTTGCAGAATCATTTCCATCTTGCACTTCTAAATTTTTATTCTTTTCTTGCTCTTCTTCTAATAGTTTTCTTATTTCTTCTACCTTCAAATTTTCATGATGCTGAACTTTTTTTAGTTTATCTATTTCTAATCGTAAATTTTCTATTTCTTCTTCTTTTTTTAGTCCTTCATCTACAGCGTTTATTGCTGTTAATATAGAAGCTGAAGAAGTACTCAATTTAGGATTATTATCTAGTATATTGTCTATCTTCTTATCTACATACCTAGCTACCTTGTGAAGATAATCCTCTTGTTCTTCTCCTTTTAAATTATACTCAACACCATTTATTTTAACCGTTATAATATTCATGAATACACCCTCTTAGATATTCCTATTATAAATGTTATTTTATACTACGCTTTACCAAAATAGGATTTATTATTTTTATGTTTAAATCTCATTGTAATTAGCTGTTCCTACAACACTTAAACCTTGCCTGGATATATTATTTGTCATAATCTCCTATAATAATTCTACCATAAAATATACATTTATAAAACAGGATTTTTACCTTTAATCTCTAAGTTGTGCTCCTAGCTTATGTTCTAGAGTTCTTACTATTTTATCATGAACTTTATTTACTTCTGAATCCTTAAGAGTTCTTTGAGAATTTCTATACACTATAGAATAGGCTATACTCTTCTTTCCTTCTGGTATTTGTTTTCCTTTATAAACATCAAATAGATGTATACTTTCAAGTATATTTCCGCCACCATTTTTAATTATATTTTCTATTTCTTGTACCAACACTGTATCATCAATAATTACTGCTATATCTCTAGTTACTGCTGGGAATTTTGGTAATTCTCTATATTCCTTTTTAACATTAGCATGTTTATATAAAACATCTAAGTTTAATTCTGCTGCATAACATCTTTCTTCTATATCATAATTATCTTGTACATCTGGATGTATTTCTCCTAATGTGCCGACATAATCTTTCTTTATATAAAGTTCTGCTGTTCTTCCAGGATGGAAAGTAGGATTTTCTTTTTGTCTTTTTAATTTCCAATTTTCTATACCTAATCCATCTAATATATTTTCTACTATACCTTTTAAATTAAAATAATCTACTGCACCGTATAGACCTATAGTAAGGGTATTCTTTTCTTCTGGAAGTTCTTTAGTATCTTCTTTTGGAATATATATCTTTCCTATTTCAAATAAAGAAGCATAATCATTGTTTCTTGAATAATTTCTACTTAAAGCTTCCATCATAGAAGGTATTGTAGTAGTTCTCATTATACTAAAATCTTCTCCTAAAGGATTCTTTATTTTAACTACTTTTCTTAAACTACTATCTTCTTTTAAATTAATTTTATCAAATACCTTTGGGCTTACAAAAGAATAACTTATAGATTGATTTAATCCACTAGCCATTAGTGTTTCTATGACTTTATCATCTAGATGTTGCTTTTCATTTTTTCCTGCATTTATAGTAACACTTTTTATAGTAGTTATTGGGACATTATTATATCCATATATTCTTGCTATTTCTTCTGCTATATCTTCTTTTATATTCAAATCAGATCTAAATGTTGGAACATTTATTTCTAAAATATCTCCTTTTATTTCTGTATTAAGATCCAATCTATCTAAATATTCCTGCATTTCTTCCTTTGATATATCTGTTCCTAAAAATTTATTTACCCAGTTACTATCTACTTCTAATATATGAGGTTCTAACTTATTTTCATATACATCTAAAGAACCCTTCATTACTTCTCCTGCATCTAGTTCCTGAATTAATTTACAAGCTCTATCCATAGCTAATTCTATTAGATTAGGATCTAAATCTTTTTCAAATCTAGAAGAAGCTTCTGTTCTTAATCCTAACTTTTTAGAAGATATTCTTATATTAGTTCCATCAAAATTAGCACATTCTAGTATTATTTCTTCTGTATCTTCTTTTACTTCTGAATTCAATCCACCCATTATACCAGCAATGGCTACAGTTCTATCTCCATCTTTTATATTAAGAGTATCTATATCTAATTCTCTCTCTGTTTCATCCAATGTAGCAAACTTTTCTCCTTCTTTAGCTCTTTCTACTACTATGGTATTTGTTTTTATTTCTGTTCTATCAAAAGCATGCATTGGCTGACCTAATTCTAACATTACAAAATTTGTTATATCAACTATGTTATTTATAGGTCTAACCCCTGCTTCTAATAATCTTTCTTGCATCCAACCTGGTGATTGTTCTATCCTGACATTTTTAACACCTCTAGCCATATATCTTCTGCAAAGATTATCTTTTACTTCTACCTTTAAGGAGTCTTCTATATTTTCACTACATTTTGGAGAAAATTCTACAACCGGAATAGTATATTTTTTATTTAAAGTAGCAGCTGTTTCCCTTGCTATACCTATTACACTTAAACAATCTGGTCTATTAGATGTAATTTCAAATTCTATAACAGAACTCTCCATTTTCAATACCTTTTTTATATCTTCCCCTATAGGTGTATTCTGTTCTAAAATCATAAGTCCATAAACTGGTTCATCCCCTGCTATACCTAGTTCTTCTTCAGAACAAAACATACCATTAGATACTTCTCCTCTCAGTTTACCCTTTTTAATTTTTATTCCACCATGTAATGTTGATCCATGAAGAGCTACAGGTATTATATCCATCTCTTTCATATTTGTAGCAGCTGTAACTATTTGAATATTCTCTTCTTTACCTATATTAACTTGACAAATAGAAAGTTTATCTGCATCAGGATGTTTTCTTATCTCCATTATTTTTCCTGTTACTACATTTTGTATTTCATCACCTGTAGTAACAACTTCTTCTACCTTTGAACCTGATAATGTAAGCCTATCTCCTAATTCCTTTGGAGAAATATCTATATCTATATAATCATTTAACCATTTAACTGGAACTTTCATTTGTTATACCTCCTCATATAATATAATTAACAAATATTTTGTGTCTAACATATTTATTCAAACTTCTAAATTTACACAATCAATTTTAAATATATCTAATATTTTATGCTAACAACATTTAATAATCATTCGACTCTTAAACTTTAAAATTGATTTAAAAATCTCATGTCACTTTCATATAAAAGTCTTATATCATCTATACCATATTTCATCATAACCATTCTATCTACACCAAATCCAAATGCAAATCCACTATAAACTTCTGGATCTATATTACAATTTCTAAGAACTTGAGGATGGACCATTCCACAACCTAAAAGTTCAATCCAACCACTACCCTTACATACTTTACAACCTTCTCCATTACATACAAAACATGTAGCATCCATTTCTGCTGATGGTTCTGTAAATGGGAAATGATGTGGCCTAAATTTAGTTTTAATATTGTCCCCAAACATTCTTTTTGCAAACAATTCTAATGTACCCTTTAGGTCTGAAAAAGTTATACCTTTATCCACTACTAATCCTTCCATCTGATAAAATATAGGTGAATGAGTAGCATCTACTGAATCAGAACGATAAACCTTTCCTGGAGCTATCATCTTAATTGGAGGCTTTTGATTTTCCATAGTTCTTATTTGTATTGGAGATGTTTGAGTTCTCAAAACTACATTATCATTTATATAAAAAGTATCTTGTTCACCTCTTGCTGGATGGTTTTTAGGTATATTTAAAGCTTCAAAATTGTATTTATCAAGTTCAACTTCTGGGCCTTCTTCAATAGTGAATCCCATAGATATAAATATGTCCTTCATACTTTCTAATGTTAAATCTAGGGGATGTCTTTTACCTACTACTTGTTTTTTTCCTGGCATAGTTATATCTATAGTTTCATTTTCTAGCCTCATAGATTTTTCCTTATTTTTTATATCAGAAAAAGCATTTTTTATAGTTTCTTCTATATATGATCTTATTTCATTAGCAACTTTACCTAAAACTGGTCTTTCTTCTTGAGATAAAGATCCCATACCTCTAAGTATTTGTGTAAGTTCACCTTTTTTTCCTAAATATTTTACTCTTATGCTTTCTAATTCATCTTTGCTTAAAGCTGTTTTTAATTCATTTATTGCACTATTTTTAATCTCTTCTAATTTTTGTCGCATAACACAGTACTCCTTTCTATTTTCATAATTAAATGTAAAAATTTTTATAAATAAAAAAGTCCATCCCATAAAAGGGACGAACTAAATCCGCGGTACCACCCTAATTAATATAAATAAAAATTTATATTCTCTTAGTCAGTATTTATCGATACTGTATCGCTAAAAGCTACTACTATTTCACTTTTAGAACTCAGAAGTGAACTTCAGTGTAAAAGATTTTAGTAGGTTTTCAGCCTAAGACCCACATTCTCTTAAAAATATTTTAAACTTACTCTCTTCATCATAGTTTAATATTTTCTGTTTTTATCCTTCTCATAATTTTACATACTGTTTAGTTTTTTGTCAACACTATTTCGTATTAATTTGCCTTATTCTCTCAAAAGTCATTATAGAACAAGCAACTGCCACATTTAAGGACTCTGCCAATCCAGGCATAGGAATTTTAACTTTTATATCACTAATATCATTCAAATCTTCACTTATTCCATTTCCTTCATTTCCTACAGCAATTATTATATTCTCTGTCATATTTACATCATAAAAATTACTATTTGTATCTAAAGAACTTACTAATAATTTAAATCCATTTTGCTGTAAGGATTTTACTACATTCAAATTATCATCTTCTATTATAGGAATATAAAAAATAGATCCCATAGTAGATCTTAATGTTTTTTCATTATATATATCTACTGTTCCTTTTGTTATTATAATACCTAAAGCTCCTGCAGCATGCCCAGTTCTTATTATAGTACCCATATTACCTGGATCTTGAACTTTATCTACCAAAATATAAAAACCACCTTGCAAATTTAAACTTTCTTTTTTAAAGTAGTTTATTACTGCCACTATCCCCTGTGGGTTCTCTGTATTACTTATACTTTTTAAAACAGAATAACTAACCACATAGGTCTCTATATTATCGTTTATATTATATGTTTTGTATAGTTCTTTTAATTTATTCAAACTTTTTTCTTCTATAAAAACTTTATCTATATTACTATTTGATTTCAATGCTTCTTCAAAAAATCTAAATCCCTCTATGATAAACTGTTGACTTTGTACTCTGTATTTTTTTTCTCTTAATTTTCTTATCTCTTTTATTAGCTGGTTATCTTTACTAGAAATCATATCTTATATAATGCACCTCATTTTAATCTAACCTAATAAGGTGAACTACTCACGCTTATATACCCGTGAGCTTCTTGGTAAATATTTATTTATTCCTATTGGAACAAATTTACCAAAGCTAATAAGGTCGTTTCAACCTTATTTGTACCTATTTAGGCTATTAATTTTCCTAAGTTCTTACTAGCATCGAGATCTCTATGAAAAACTAATATTAATTATTAGTCTATATTCAAAATTTCTACCTTAGTAAGGTCTTCCTCACTACCTATAGCAACTATTATATCTCCTGATTCTATTGTATCTTCCGCAACTGGTGATACATTAATTTCTTCTCCTCTTTTTAAAGCAACTACATTGATACCATAATTAGCTCTTATGCTTAATTCATTAAGAGTTTTTCCGTGCCATATCTTTGGAGTTACTATTTCTGCTATACTATAATTTGGAGATAATTCTATATAATCCAATATATTAGTAGACACTAAATTATGAGCAACTCTAACTCCCATATCCCTTTCTGGGAATACAACTCTATCTGCTCCTATTTTATATAATACCTTAGCATGTATTTCAGTATTTGCTTTAGCTATTATATATTTTACGCCCATTTCTTTTACTAGTAAGGTAGCCATAGTACTAGCCTGTATATCTGATCCTATAGTTATAACAGCCACATCAAAATTTCTTATTCCTAAAGCTCTTAGACTATTTTCATCTGTAGCATCTATTTGTACTGAATGAGTAACACTATCTGATATATCTTGAACTATATCATCGCTTGAATCAATAGCCAACACATCATTCCCTAAAGTATATAAAGTCTTTGCAACAGAAGTACCAAATCTTCCAAGGCCTATAACAACAAATTGTTTTTTTCCCATAATAACACCTCTAACCTACTAATATTTTTTCTTCTGGATATTTAATAGAACTATTTTTTAGCTTTCTTGCAAAAGCTATAGCCAATGTTAATGGTCCAACTCTACCTACATACATAGTCAATAATATAACTATTTTTCCAATAGTGCTCAATTTAGTAGTTAATCCTAAAGTTATACCTACTGTAGCAAAGGCAGATGTGGCCTCATATAAATAATATTCGAAAGGGAACTTAACCTCTGTTATTGATAATATCATGGTAACTGTAATAACTAAAGTTAAGCTTATAATAGTTATGGCTAAAGCCCTATAAACAATTTCTTTGCTTATTCTTTTTTTATTTATTTCTGTATCTTGCTTACCTCTAACCACACAAACTACTGTCATTATAAGTACACCCGCAGTTGTAACTTTTATACCTCCAGCTGTAGATCCTGAAGCTCCTCCTATAAACATTAAAATTATAGTTAAAAACTTTCCTGCCATAGTCATATCAGATGTAGAAATCGAATTAAATCCTGCAGTTCTTGGAGTAACAGCAGCAAAAAATGATGACAATATCTTATTTCCAGAAGTCATATTAGCCATAGTTCCTGGATTTCTACTTTCAAATATAAACATTAATATAGTTCCTATAGCCAATAATAGAAATGTAGCCCAAAGTACTAATTTAGAATGAGTAGATAACTTTCTATGACCTTTATAATGATATATTTCATACCATACATAGAAACCTAATCCTCCTATTATTATTAAAAAAGCTATAACCAAAACTATAACAGGATTATTATAAACAGTAGTTAAACTACTAAAATTACCAAAAAGATCAAAACCTGCATTACAAAAAGCTGATATAGAATGGAAAATACTATAATATAACCCTTTAGCTAATCCATATCTAGGAATAAATTGAGTTGACAATAAAAGTGCTCCTCCTCCTTGTATAGAAAGAGTAAATAATAATATATATTTCGCCAGTTTAACCAAACCTTGTATATTAAAAGTATTTAATGCTTCTTGCATAACAAGTCTTTCTTTTAATGTTATCTTTTTACCTAACAACAATGCAAGCAAAGTTGCAAAGGACATAAATCCTAGTCCTCCAATTTCGATAAGAAGCATAATAACTGTTTTACCAAAATAAGTCCAATGTGTTCCCGTATCTACTACTATTAGTCCTGTAACACAAACTGCAGATGTAGATGTAAATAGACAATCTAAAAAAGGAGTTCTTTGCCCGCTTTGTGATGAAATAGGTAAACTAAGTAATATAGCACCTACAAATATTACTATGGCAAATCCAATAGCTAATATTTGAACTGGGGTAAATCTCCTTCTCATATGCGGTATTTTCATTTACTTTTAATCCCTCCTGCCTAAAAGATAAGCTTATTATAGCACTTATAATTGTTTTGTCAATTTTATAAAATATTAAAAAATACGGCTATTTAAGCCGTATTAATTCTTATAATTTAAATATTAAGCGTTTAATTGTTTTTTAGCTACATCTACTAATTCAGTAAATGCTTTTGGATCATTTATAGCTATTTCTGAAAGCATTTTTCTATTTATGTCAATTCCTGCATTCTTTATTCCATTCATGAATTTTGAGTATGAAAGTCCGTTCATTCTTGTAGCAGCATTTATTCTTGCTATCCATAACTTTCTATAATCTCTTTTCTTTAATTTTCTTCCTACATAAGCATTTCTTAATGCTCTTATAACTGATTCATTTGCTGTTTTAAATAACTTGCTCTTTCCACCGTAATATCCTTTTGCAAGTTTTAATACTTTTTTATGACGTTTACGAGCATTCATCGCTCTTTTTACTCTTGCCATCCCAAACTACCTCCTTTGTGCTCCTATTATTATAGGTATGGTAATACTTTCTTCATTACTTTTTCTTGACTTTCTGAAACGTATCCAGCTTTTCTTAAATTTCTTTTAGTTTTTCTGCTTTTCTTTGTTAATATATGACTTTTAAAAGCTTTAGCTCTCTTTAATTTACCTGTTCCAGTTACTTTAAATCTCTTTGCTGCAGCCCTTTTTGTTTTCATTTTTGGCATTGTGATTTCCTCCCCTCGTTATTACGCTTTCCTTGGCGCTAATATCATTATCATATTTCTTCCTTCTAATTTAGGCGCTTTTTCCATAACACCTGCTTCTTCTACTTTTTCATAAAAGGATTTTAATATTTTATTTCCCTTAAAGGAATAATCAGCTTCTCTACCTCTGAATCTAACAGTTACTTTAACTTTATTTCCTGCATTTAAAAACTTTTTAGCATTATTAGCTTTAATTTCTATGTCATGTGCTTCTATAGTTGGACTTAGTCTAACTTCTTTTATGTTTATAACCTTTTGATTCTTTTTAGCTTCTTTGTCTTTTTTAGTTTGTTCATATAAGAATTTACCATAATTCATTATTTTACAAACTGGTGGCTTTGCAGTTGGAGCTATAAGTACTAAATCTAGTTCCTTTTCATCTGCAAGCTTTTGTGCCTCACTTGAAGATACTACTCCTAGTTGTTCTCCCTCGCTACCTACAAGTCTTACTTCCTTTTCACGGATTTGCTCATTCATAAGATAGTTTTTGTTAATAATCTTCACCTCCAAAAATATTAGACCGAAAACACTTAACAATTTTCATGTATAATAAATAAAAGACGGCATAATAAGCCGTCCTTATAAACAATAATAAAAATTAAATTTATATACTCTAACCTTACTAGCTATGCTGTAAGGTGAGAAACGGCCTGTTTCTACTTACATAAAACATTATTAAGTTTTAGTTAACTTAAAGTTAACCAACGAATAAGATTATACTATGAATATATTAACAAGTCAATATTTTTTTATAAAAATTTTATATTTATTTATTATTGTAAAATAATTGTTTCTTAATTCGCTTTATTTTTAATTTCATTATTTATTTTTTCTATGAATTCTTCTAAAGATATAGCTCCTAAATCTCCATCTTTTCTACTTCTAACAGCAACTTTTCCTGCTTCTACCTCTTTATCTCCAAGTATTAGCATGTATGGAACCTTTTGAAGTTGAGCTTCTCTTATTTTATATCCTATTTTTTCATTTCTTGTATCAATTTCTGCTCTTATATTATTTTCTTTAAGAGTTTCTTCAACTTTCTTCAAATAATCATATTGAGAATCTGTTATATTCATTAATTTAACTTGTACTGGAGCAAGCCATGTTGGGAATGCACCTGCATATTGTTCTATTAATATACCTATAAATCTTTCAACACTTCCATATATAGTTCTATGAACCATAACAGGTCTGTGTTTTTCGCCATCTGGTCCTATATATGATAAATCAAATCTTTCTGGCATTTGGAAGTCAAGTTGAATAGTTCCACATTGCCATGTTCTTCCTATACAATCTTTTAAATGGAAATCTATCTTTGGACCATAGAATGCTCCGTCTCCTTCATTTACTCTATATTCTTTTCCTATAGAATCTAAAGCTTCTCTTAATCCATTAGTTGCTATTTCCCAATCTTCATCACTTCCCATAGAATCCTCAGGTCTTGTTGAAAGTTCTACAAAATATTCAAATCCAAACAATTTATAGAATTTATCTATTAATTTAATTATCCCTACTATTTCTTCTTTTATTTGTTCCTTTGTCATATATAAATGAGCATCATCTTGTGTAAAACATCTTACTCTCATAAGTCCATGTAATGCCCCAGATAATTCATGTCTATGAACTATTCCTAATTCTGAAAGTCTTAATGGAAGATCCCTATAAGAATGCATAGAATTTTTATATACTAATATTCCTCCTGGACAATTCATAGGCTTTATTGCATAATCACTATCATCTATATTAGTAAAATACATATTTTCTTTATAATGATCCCAGTGACCTGATTGGTGCCATAATTCTTCATTTAATATTAGCGGTGTTCTTATTTCTTGATAACCAGCTTTTGTATGCTCTTCTCTCCAAAAATTCTCAAGAATATTTCTTATAATCATTCCCTTTGGATGGAAGAATGGGAATCCTGGTCCTTCTTCATGTATGCTAAATAAATCTAATTCTTTACCTAATTTTCTATGATCTCTTTTTTTAGCCTCTTCAAGCATATTTAAATATTCATCTAACTCACTCTTTTTAGGGAAAGCTGTACCATATATTCTTTGAAGCATTTTATTATTTTCATTGCCTCTCCAATAAGCTCCAGCTAAAGATAATAACTTTATAGCTTTAACTTTTCCTGTAGATGGTACATGAGGTCCTGCACATAAATCTGTAAAATCTCCTTGTTTATAGAAAGATATAACCTCTCCTTCCGGTAGATCTTCTATAAGTTCAACTTTGTAGTCCTCATTTTTTTCTTTCATAAGTTTTATTGCTTCTTCTCTTGGCAATTCAAATCTTTCTAATTTATGATCTTCTTTTATTATTTTTTTAATTTCTGCTTCTATTTTTTCCAACATTTCTGGTGTAAAAGTAAAATCTGCTTCAAAATCATAATAAAAACCATTATCTATAGCAGGTCCTATAGCTAATTTTACTTCTGGGTATAATCTTTTAACAGCTTGAGCTAACATATGTGAACCAGTATGTCTTAGTGCCCATTTTCCCATATCATCTTGAAATGTTAGAATTTCCAAATTACTATCTTTGTGTAATTCAGTCATTAAATCCACTGTTTCTCCATCTATTTTAGCTGCTAGCGCTTTTTTATAAAGAGCTGGACTAATTTTCATAGCAATATCAGATATTTTTATTCCTTCTTCAAATTCCATTACTTTACCATCTTTTAATGTAATTTTTATCATAACATTGTCCTCCTTTAAGTAAAAATTTATAAATAAAAAAACCCATCCCAACACATGGGACGAGTGTATTTTCGTGGTTCCACCCAATTTAATAGCAGTGCACTACTATTATCTCTTAATCCTTTAACGCAGGAAACGGTTATACTTACTCAATTCAGTATACAACTCTAAGGTGGTTTTCAATAGAACTTATTCAGAAAATCTTTCAGCCTATGGATCTTCTTCTCTTTGAACAGTAATCTATTTACTCTTCCTTTTCATAGTTTATAAATCTATTTTTAATTTAGCTATATTATATTAGCTATAGAGTTAAATGTCAACACTATAATACTTTTTATATAATTTATTAAAACTTGTTATAAGTATGCTTTAATTTAACAGGTTTATCATGATTATAAATATTAACCCTTTCTTCAAAAACATTCTTTATCGTATTAATTAATTCTTTATTTGTACAATTTTCTATATTATATATATTAATTTCTTTAGGTACATTAGTTATAAGCCAACTTATAAGCATATCATCTATAGATATATTTTCTACATATTTAACATCAGAAACTTCTATATAAACTTCTTCTGTTAAATCATTCCCTTCAGAATCTTTCAAGGTATATTTTCCAGTAGAATCTATTAATATATTTAATTTATCTAATTTACTTTCCTCTATCTCTACAAAATACTTCAATAATTTTATAAATTCATTATATTCTTTATCCACCATATATTTTTCTACTATTTTATCTACTATACCTTTTATATCTTTAAATAATTCTTTACACCTAAAAGTTAAAAATCCATCTATATTTATTTCATTATTTTCATCAACACACTTTTTAATTTTTTTCATTATTTCATTTTTCTTATTTAAACAATAAATAGAATCTTCTATATATCTTTTGTCCTCGTCTTTTAAAACATCTGCTATTTTTTCTAATAATTCTTTTGTTTCTTCCTTTTTTAGAAAAAAATATGCATCTTCAATAAATTTATTAAGTTCCATCTTTATAAATCTATCTATAGTTACATCATACAATATATTTACTAATTCATTACTAATTAAATCTGTAACTTTTTTATCTGAAAATTTTTCTTCACAGTATATTTTTATGAAGTGAGTTTTGGCTTCTATATTTTCTGACAATCCTACTACAATATTTCTTGATTGAAAATATTCCTTTAATTCTACCAATTTATAAATCAAATCTTCTCTTTCATTATTATAGACTATTGTAAACAACAACATAATCTCACTCCTTTCCTTAAAAATAGTATGTGTCTAAAATAAATTCATATACTAAACAATTATAAAAAAATATCGACATATTCTTTAATATGTTGAAAATTTTTTCAAATAAAACTAATATAATATTTAACATACTTTTTAAGGAGAATTATTAATGAAATTAGCTTTAGTAGATAATAGAATTTCTGATGAAGAAAAAAACAATTTAGAAAAAAGAAATATAAAGGTTATATTATGCCCTTCTAGCCATCTTTTATATCCTGCCGTTTGTGGTCATCCTGATATGCTATTACACATAATAGATAACAAAACTATTATTGCACATAAAAATATAGATAAAGAATTTGTACAATCATTAAAAAATTTAGGAATTAATGTTATATTATCTAGGAAGTCTTTAGAAAATAAATATCCTGAAGATATAATGTTAAATGCATTAAATATTAGAGATATATTCATGCACAAATTAAAATACACAGATCCTAATTTACTATCTTTGATAAAACATAAAAAGTTATTAAACATTAATCAAGGATATTCCAAATGTTCTACTGCTATAGTTTCACAGAATGCAGTAATGACTAGTGATATAAAAATAGAAAAATTACTTAAAAAAAATGATATAGATGTGCTTTTATTACCACCAGGCGATATAATTTTACCGGGTCTAGATTATGGTTTTATTGGTGGTACCTGTGGACTTTTAGACAATAATATACTTGCTTTTTATGGTGATTTAAATATGTATACATATGGTAATAAAGTTGCAAACTTCTTAAAGAAACATAATGTAAAACCTATATTTCTAAGCAAAGGTAAATTAATAGACAGGGGTAGTATTTTCTGTGTAGATATTGAGTAATCATTATATTTATTTTTTTAATTTTATCAAGCCAACCATAAAAAACTTATTTTAGTCTATATGGTATTATTACTTGAACAAATTGCATAATTAAAAGATTTCTAGCATGTATACATGCATATGGTGTTTAAGAGGATGGAGCAATAACAATATATTAACATAATCATATAAAAAATGAATTATGCAATTTTCTCACTTATAAAAAGTAAAAATTTAATTTTAATATAGATAAAAATAAAAGTGGATTTTTATCTTAAGTATATTAAAATTAAATCTTTTTTACTTTAAATTACTTTAGTTTAATTATTTCATCTCTATCTTTTCAAATATACCTTTAGATAATAGTATTCCTATAAAACTAATAAAACAATTATATAAAATCATAGCAAAATACATAGACATTGTTCCAAATACTCCTCCATATCTAAGAGAAAGTACTATAGATATTATTATCCCTGGAGATACTACTACTATTAATAAAATAAACTTTAATGTAGTTTCTATGACTTTACTAATATTACCACCAAAAAATCTTCTTAAAACTAAATCAACATATACAAATATCGCTCCAAAACTTACATAAGTTAATGTAGCCAACAATATAACTATAGGATTAGTTTTAAATATAATACCACAAATTAAAAATAATACAAATCCATCAACAAAATTTTTAATATGATTGGAAAGAGTAGCATAAAAAATTTTAATTCCTGAACTTTCTGGAATTAAGTATATATAAGGTTTAGATAGTTCTTCAGACCATTTACCCTGAAATGTAAATATTAATAACATATATATTGCAAAATACATAACCGTATTTATATTATCATTTTTATTACTCATAAAAAATCCAAAAACTAAAGAACTTATCCCCATTATTAAAGTCATCTTATCCACAAAGACAAATCCACTTCTTTTATACTCTAAAAGTTGTCTTTCAAATATACTTTTTGCACCCTTGGATTTTAATATTCCTATAATATTTTTTCTTTTCATAGGTTTATTTAAATCCACATTTCCCTTACCTTTTTTAGCTCTTTCTATCTTTCTTTCATTAATCTCTGTAGCTGACATGGCATCTTCATAATAATCTGTTTTTAAAATATATACTATATATATTATAAAAATTATAGATAAAAGTACCCCCAATAGGTTTATAAAAAATTTATTATTTATACCTTCTATAGCGGCATTAAATATATTTATATTCCATCCTATGAAAGGCATTCTAGAAAACATATCTAAACCTAAAAAAGTTGTGAAAGCTAATTTTATAGACTTAACTTTAAATAACGTCCATAAAAAACCCATTCCAAATAATCCCAATAACAAATTAAAAACATTCTTTATAAGATTTCTATATCTTTCTTCTTTAGCAGCTATAGAATATATTAATACAGCTATAGTTGAATAAGAAAACATTAACATAAATATACCTACTACTACCGCTATAGCGCCATTCTTACTTATAGAAAACAAATTATAAAGATTAGGTATTTGAAATAAAAGTAATACTAACATCATTATGCTTTTATATAGTTCTTTTAAGAATCCATACAGTAATACTCTTTGAGGTTGTATAGGAGCTGTAAACAAAAAATTTACATCACTTAATCTAAAAAGACTTTTTCCATTTTTGGTACCTGCATTGATAGCACTAAATATTGCATATAAAGTTGCTATAGTAACTATAGCATTAAAAATTTCTTTTCCATCTTTTATTCTATTATTATTATTTGAATTTGGAGATATAATTAAAATAAAAACTAAAAGGGCTATAAAAAGAATATATAATATAGCTTTAGCTGGCTTATTCTTTAGTTGTTTAAAATAATTTTTTATACTTTTTCTAACTATGTAGCTAAGCGAACCCATATTACCCCTCCGTTACTTCAAAAAATATTTCTTCTAAAGATTCATTTTTATTAACCAATTCTTCTTTAGTCCTTGCAAAAACTATACTTCCTTCTTTCATTATTAATGCCTTATCCCATATTTCTGATATACTGTCTATTATATGAGTACTAATAATTACTGATGCGCCTTCTTCTTTTAACTCTAAAAAAACTTTTTTTAATTCTTTTATAGCTTTAGGATCTAATCCTATCATAGGCTCATCAAATAATATAACTTTTGGACTAGTAATCAAAGCTGCACATATACTAACCTTTTGTTGCATACCCTTTGATAACTCCGAACCTAATTTATCTTTTTTATCCCACAAATCAAATCTTTTTAACATATTTTCTGCTTTATCCTTATAATCCTTTATCTTATAAGCATTAGCCATATATTCAACATGCTCATAAACAGTTAATAAATCATATAAGGCTGGTACTTCTGGTACATAAGCAAATTTGGATTTAGCTTCTAAGCTTTTATTATTTTTACCACAAATAGTTATTTCTCCTTGAAATCTTAAAAGACCCGCAATAGCCTTTATGCTTGTACTCTTCCCTGCTCCATTCGGTCCTAACAGTACTGCTATTTCACCTTCATTAACGTCAAAAGAAACATTATTTACCGCTTTAAATTTATGATAATTTTTACATAGCCCTTTTACAGTAAGCATCAATTATCCCCCTTAAAATAAATTTTTAACAAAAAATACCATAACCCCCTAATTACGAGAAATTTATTTACAACTTTTATTAACATAATTAGGTTAAAATATTATATTCCCCAATATATTATATAATTAACTAAATTGTCAAGGAATATATAAAAACAATGACTAAAGTAATTTTTTATTAAAGATATCTATCATTAATAAGTTAGAATTTTATTTTTTTAATTCAATATTTTTTCTTTTTCATCAGATAAATACCTTACATAAAGTTTCTATAATCATAAATTTTTAGAACATATATATTATATTTATTCTAACTATGCAAAAATACTTAACAAAAAAGCTTACATTTTAACTTCTTATAAGTTAAAATATAAGCTTTTCTCACCACCATTATTTAGTTGGAGGCGCCACCCAGATTTGAACTGGGGATAAAGGCTTTGCAGGCCTCTGCCTTACCACTTGGCTATAGCGCCATAATTGTGGAGCGGAAGACGAGATTCGAACTCGCGACGTTCACCTTGGCAAGGTGACGCTCTACCACTGAGCCACTCCCGCAATCTGGTGGCTCGACCAGGAATCGAACCAGGGACACGAGGATTTTCAGTCCTCTGCTCTACCGACTGAGCTATCGAGCCATATGGCGACCCAGAAGGGGCTCGAACCCTCGACCTCCGGCGTGACAGGCCGGCACTCTAACCAACTGAGCCACTGGGCCATAATTTTGTGGTGGGCACAACAGGGCTCGAACCTGTGACCCCCTGCTTGTAAGGCAGATGCTCTCCCAGCTGAGCTATGCGCCCACAAAATTTACATATTATAGTTCTCAATACATTTTATATTATACTAATACAAATAAATTTTGTCAATATATTTTTTCATTTGATAACGTATATATCCAATTTATTCTACTTATCTTTTCTGATATCTACGAAAAACTCGTTATTATGTATATTTGCTTCTTCCATGGTATACATATCATTCATAATATTTAATGCAGCTTCTATTATTAAAAATTCAAGAGGACAACCCGTTCCTTCTCCCAATCTCATTTCTAAATTTAAGTTTGGCTTCAATCCTAATTCTTTAATAACATATTGAGCCCCCGGTTCTACCGGCATATGAGATGAAAACATAAAATCTTTAACATCAACACATATCTTATATGCACATAATGCTGCAGCATAAGATATTATTCCATCAATAACTATAGGAACTCTATTTTTAGCTGCTCCTAAAAAACATCCACAAAGTCCAGCTATGTCAAAACCACCAACCTTTGATAATACATCTATAGCATCCTCTTTATTAGGGTTGTTTAATTTTATAGCATTACTGATTACTCTTTTTTTATTTTCAAACTGCTCTTCTGTAAGTCCAGACCCTTTTCCAACAACTAAATCTGAATCTATATCTAAAAGTACACTAACTACCGCTGCACTAGTAGCAGTGTTACACATTCCAGCCTCACCTGTACCAAACAAATTGTAGCCTTCAGCTACTAGCTTGTCTATCGTTTCTATTCCCACTT